>CAXBOL010000940.1:0-2137 GCA_963977295.1 uncultured Opitutaceae bacterium | reverse complement strand
ATCCATCAAAGTCATCCAGCACAAACGCCTTGGTAATCTCACGAGGACGATCTCCGCGGTAGTTGTAGAAGAGCACCGTGTCCCCGTTTTGGAAGGAGGCCAACGGAGCACCGTCCTCACCCAAAATCGCCGTCGGCGCGACGAATTCGTCCCCTTTTTGACTCTCGCTCAGCGGGGCGTCGTAATACTGCTGCACCGCCTGAACCGCGTTGGACGCGGTAGCCACGGCCGCCTTGCCCGTCAGCAAATCATAGGCTTTCTGCACCCGCGCCCAGCGGTTGTCCCGGTCCATGGCCCAGAAACGTCCGCAAACCGACGCGATCTTCCCCACCCCAATTTTGCCGCACTGCTCGTCGACCTGACGGACGTATTCCAACCCACTGTGAGGGGGCGTGTCGCGACCATCGGTGAACGCGTGAATGAATACATCGGAGATGCCGTCAGCCTTGGCCTGCCGTAAGATCCCGTAGAGATGCTCGAGCATACCATGCACGCCCGCGTCGGAAACGATGCCCATGAGATGCAGACGGCCTCCGGCCTTCACTCGCTCAACTGCGCCTTGCCACACCGAATTGGTCGCGAGCTTTCCGTCGGAAAATAGCTTGTTCAAGCGCACCAACTCCTGATCGACGATGCGACCCGCCCCAATATTTTCGTGCCCTACTTCGCTGTTGCCCATCACCCCATCCGGCAACCCCACGTCTAGGCCCGAGGCCGCTATCAGGGTCTTGGGAAAGGTCGCTTGCAGGCGATCATCACAGGGGGTGTTAGCCAGCTCGACGGCATTGGTCGCATCTTGAGAGTGGTCGGGCGACTTGCCCCAACCATCACGAATGACGAGTAACACTGGTTTGACGGAGTCGGACTTAGCGGTGGACATATCCGCGCAGCTTGCGCGATCCGAGGGTGGATCGTCAAAACCCAAACCACACCAGATCGAGGTGGTCCTCGCTTTCCGGGTAATTTTGATCGCCGCTTTCATTTACCACCATTTGACATCCTCGCCGCATCTCCGATGAATCTGCCGATGCCGTCACGTGCTGTCTTACTCGTAAATCTTGGTTCACCCGACTCAACCGCCGTCCCCGACGTGCGACGCTACCTTCGGGAGTTTCTCGGCGATGAACGCGTTATCGACCTCAAACCCCGCTGGGTCGCCAAACTCTTGGTCAACGGCATCATCACGCCGACCCGCGCGCCTAAGTCGGCCAAGGCCTACGAGGAAATCTGGACCGATGCCGGCTCGCCTTTGGTGGTGATGTCGCATTCCACCGGTGCGAAACTCGCCGAGACCCTCGGTCCGGAGACACCCGTTTACGTCGCCATGCGCTACCAAAACCCGTCCATCGCCAGCGTGATTGAGAAGATCCGCGAAGATGGAATCGATGAGGTTTTGCTCTTTCCGCAATATCCTCACTACGCGATGTCGTCTTGGGAAACGGTGGTGGTCAAAGTCTACGAGGAGGTCGCTCGACTCGCCCCCAAACTCAAAATCGATTGCGTGCAGCCGTTCTATCAGGACCACGACTACATCGAAGCCCTCTACTCGGTGTCGAAACCCTACTTCGACGCTCCGCACGATCACATTCTGTTTTCCTATCACGGCATCCCCGAGCGTCATTTGCGCAAGGGCGACGCCTCCAAAGGACACTGTCTCACCGTGCCCAATTGCTGCGAAACCTGCAGTGCGGCCCACAGTATGTGTTACCGGGCTCAGGTGATGAAAACCACGGCAGCACTCGTCAAACGGGCCCAGCTGCCCGATGACAAATGGTCCGTTTCGTTCCAATCACGTTTGGCCGGAGAACCTTGGCTTACGCCCTACACCGATTTCGAACTCGAACGCTTTGCCAAGGAGGGCCGCAAACGCCTCATTGTGCTGACCCCGGCGTTTATCACCGATTGTCTGGAAACCCTCGAAGAGATCGCCGGCGAGGGCAAAGAAGAGTTCATGAAGGCCGGTGGAGAGACATTCCAACACGTGCCTTGTCTCAACGATCAAACTCCCTACATCAAATTTCTCGAGGGACGCGTGCAACGTTGGCTCGACGGCGAATCCCCCACCGCCACCCACGCCATCCAAACGGCAGAATCACTCCAAAACTGACGATGGGGAGTCGCTTTCCAGCGGAAATAT
>CAXBOL010000939.1:0-2152 GCA_963977295.1 uncultured Opitutaceae bacterium | reverse complement strand
GCGCGCCCAGCGTGTCCTCCAAAGCCTTGGCGACGGAGGGCGGTCACGCCCTACCCCCCTCACCACAGCACAATCCGATGGGGATAACCCTTCAGATCGACGCGTCCGATTCAAAACAGGCGGCGACCGCTTTGATCGCGTCGGCCTCGTCGTCACCGTCGGCCTCGATGGTCAAGGTGGAGCTCAACGCCGCGCACAAAATGACCACACCCAATATGCTGGTGGCTTCCGAAAAACAGCCCCCCCGCTTAAGCACGACGCGGGAGTGGAACCGCTCCGCTACCCGTGCAATTAAAGCCGCCGGGAGGAGATCCAAGCCGCGTTTCCAAGGGACCCTGACAATCGTGGATTTCATAGCTTAATGAGGGGATTCAGAACTCTTAGACGAAAATAGCCACCAAAGGTTCGGCCTTAAACCATTACATTTTTGTAACTAAACCAGTGGTTTGTAACGTGATATTTTTCGGATTGGTCACAGAGCCGAACCGGAGTCTCAAGCCCGAGATCACGGAGAGAAGACAACTTGGATTTCAAAACGGGGATGGACTCTGTGCCCTTTGGATTGGAACTCTGTGATCTCTGTGACCAAAAAAAGCCGGTCCGGACAGAGACACGCCGATCCGAAACATCAAGCGTTATAGCTCACTCGGGCTTAATTGCGGGAATAAGCACTCGCCGCCTAAAGCGTGCCTTCGACGAAGGGCTTCAAACGTTCGACCAGGAAGTGGTGCCACACGCCGTCGACTGCCTCAGCCCAACTGGGATCGAGTTTACCAAACGCGTTGCAGACCACGGTCAGTTCCGTGCGCGCCCCATCAGCCGTCGCTTTGAAAAAGACCTGATGCACCATGTTCATGGCCAAACCGTTAAACGGCAAAGGCCCTTCGAAATTCAACTTGGAGGGTTTTTGGGCATAAATCACGGTGCCGTGCTTCACGCCATTGCCTTGATCGTCGAAGAGCTCGATGAAACCGCCGCCGGGTTTGGGTTCGATGAAAAATTTGGCGGGTTTGCCACTGAAGGAGTGATCCCACCAGCCCGAAATATCGCCGGTGAAGGCCTCCCATACGGTCTCTCGAGACGCGCTAATGGTGACGGTGTGTTTGACCGAAAAGGAATACTCCGCCTGTTCGGTGATCTCCGCCCGAGCAAATGAAACCAACAGCACGACGAAGACGAGGGGGAATCGGATGACGCGAATCATCCGACGGTTGTGGCGTGCCTCCGCTCCCGGGTCAACGCGCCGCGTATCGAACTTCAAGATCGCCGCCCATTGCCGATCCACTCAGCGTGACGCCGCATGTCTCCTTTTTCGACGATTTTGACCCACCCGGGCAGCGCCCACAAAGATGAGTTTCTCGCCTGCTGCGTGCTCCTCACCCAACACCCGGTTCCGATCGTGCGACGCGAGCCCACCGCCGCCGATTTGGCGGATCTGTTCGTCGCCGTCGTCGACGTCGGAGATGCGCACGACCCGGCAAACCACAATTTCGATCATCACCAATTCCCCGGCGATCAAGCCCCGACCTGCGCCCTGTCGCTGGTGCTGAAAGCGCTCAACCTTTACGACGATGCCCGCGCCTTTTGCGATTGGTTGGAGCCGGCCGAATGGTTCGACTGCCGCGGCCCCAACGCCACGGCCAAGTTTCTGGGCGTGCCTCGCGACGCTATCAACCAACTCTATTCTCCCATCGATGGCACGTTGCTGCGCTGTTTCGCCGCCGCCTCCGAACACAATCCCGGCGAACCACTCTGGGAAATGATGCGCTTGGTGGGCACCGATCTCATCGACTATCTCCGCACTTTACGCACCCGCCTGACTTTCATCGCTCAGCATGCTCAAGTTTGGACCTTCGGCGACGCCTCCATTCTCTTTTTGCCCCGCACCGATCCCTTGCCCGCCGATCCGTCGGCCGGACTTGACCGCTACGTGATGGAGCAAGGTCTCAATGATCGTGTCGTCGCCGTCGTATCGCCGGATCGGCGCGGCCACGGCTACGGGCTTTCCCGTCACCGCGACCACCCCCACTTCGATTTCACCCGCATCGTCAACGAAGCCGACGTGCATTTCGCCCACGCCCGTGGCTTCGTCGCCAAAACTTCAGCCACGACCGAGGCCCGTCTGCGTGAACTGCTCGATCTGGCCGTCTCC
>CAXBOL010000938.1:0-2165 GCA_963977295.1 uncultured Opitutaceae bacterium | reverse complement strand
CCCCGCCCTGATCAAACTCGCGCAGTCCGCACCCGATCCCCGCACCCGTGCGCACGCCCTCTGGACGCTCGACGGACTCAACGCCCTCGACTCCTCCCTGGTCCTCACCGCTTTGCAATCGTCCAACGAAAACCTCCGCGTGGTCGGCCTACGGCTGGCCGACGCATTGGCGGTGAAATCTCCGGAGGCAGCTCCCGCTCTCCGCGCTACCATTACCGAAAAGCTCAACGACGCCGATCCCAGTGTCGTCATTCAGGCCATGCTTTCGCTCAAACATATCGCCGGCGATGAGGCGACTGATGCCATCAAAGCCGCCGCCGATGCGTCTACTTCGACGGGTGTCTACAACATCAACGAACAACTCTGGGCCGAAGGAAACACCGAGGATCCATTCCTGCTCAGCCAGCTCGGCCCCGCCGGACTAAAGTCGTTCCGGGCGGGTCGCACGTTTTACAACTCGCTCTGTTTCGCCTGTCACGGAACCGATGGTCGCGGCATGCCCGCGACCGAAGGACGCACCATCGCTCCTGCGCTTGCGGGATCCGAGCGAGTGCTCGGCGACGAGAAGACAGCCATCTCCATTTTACTGCACGGGCTCCAAGGTCCGATAGAGGGCGTCGACTACGGCGCACCCATGGTGCCCATGGGCACCTACTCTGATCAAGAGTTGGCCAACGTGCTGAACTTCGTGCGCAACAGTTTTGGCAACCGGAGCCCCGTCATTGAGGCCACCGCCGTGGCCAAACAGCGCCTGGGTCAAGCCAATCGGAGCACATTTTGGACCTTGCCTGAACTCATCGAACGCTCGCCGGCATTGGCTATTCCGTTTCAACGGTTCGAGCGCCGCGCTGAGTGGAAAGTCTCCGCCGACGATCCTGGAACTCCCGAAACCGGCCCCGCCCTCGCCATCGACGATGACTTGGCGACAGCCTACCTGACGGCAAAAAGCACGCCTTATCCGGGCATGTGGTTTCAAGTTGAGCTGCCCGCTCAAAGCACGATCCGCGCGATCGAAATGAATGCGACCGGTAACAACGCTTCGTTTGCCCCGTTCTTCATCGTGCAGGTCTCCGACGATGGCGAAAACTGGAGCGCTCCAGTGGTGGAAGCGACCGGCGAATTAAACGCTCGAGTTCACCTCGCCGAGCCCGTCTCCGCAAAATTTATTCGCATCACCATAAGTAAAAAATCAGGATGGCAACGATGGGCGATCAACAACCTGGAACTCTACGGAATCGAAAACTGAGTCGCATACTCAAGATTGTCGGCATTTCGTTCGGCGTCGTATTTGTGGGACTACAGGCGATCCCGGTGGATCGCTCGAATCCGCCCGTCGTGGCCGACTTTGACGGGCCTGCCGAAATCAAATCGATCATGGTGGCGAAGTGTTACGACTGCCACTCCAACGAGACCAAGTGGCTGTGGTATTCCTATGTCGCGCCCGTTTCCTGGTGGGTTTCCGATCATGTGATGGAAGGCCGCGAGGAGCTCAATTTCTCCAATTGGGGCGAATACTCCGACGATAAAAAAGAAGAAAAAATCGGCGAAATCTACGACGAGATCTTGGACGAGTTCATGCCCTTGCCCAGCTACCTCATCATGCATCCGGAGGCCAAGGTCACAGAGGAGGAATTCGCCCTGATCGAGCAATGGCTCGACGGCGATTTGGAGTAAAACAACTCCGAATCCCGGTTAAGTTTTATTCCCCCCTCTGCCGGAATGATGCAATGAAACCACGGATAGACTCGAATGAAATTCAATGCAGACGAGAAAGCGTAAGAATCCGCCAATCGGCGGGTTGATCGCCCCTTCTCATGGCAGAAATTCGAACTCCCAGTTTAGAGTCACTTGGTGGTTTCTCTTCGGAATCTTTCCAGCCCTATCCCATGAAAAATGTTTCGGTGCGTAGTCGGTGGACGGAGCCTTTCGTGTTCATGTCAGGCCATTCACTTTGTTCAAAGACGTGGTTAAAAACAAGCCAGTCCATTCTGCTTCTCTGCCGCGTTCATCGCGTGCGAGCACGCTCCTACCTTCTCCTCCGTTAACTTTCCTACTGCATCGTTACGGCTAAGGACTCCTGCGAGTTGGCGCAGAAGCTAACTGATCAGCCCCTTGAGCGCCCCGGTGCTATCGCCAAATTCGTCGACGTTGCATCCCGCGGCCTG
>CAXBOL010000937.1:0-2166 GCA_963977295.1 uncultured Opitutaceae bacterium | reverse complement strand
CTTTGGAGGACACGCTGGGCGCGCCGCAGGCTGATGGTCGATCAAGCCAGTGTCAGCGGCAAGGATGGCGAAGAGTTGCAGGATTCGCGGTGAGGCAGATGCGGACGGCCCAGCGGTCCGTCCCTACCTTTTGTAGTCCAAATTATTCTAGACGTTGGTATCATAAATTCTTCCGGATCTGTTTTTTAGCCGATATATCTCGGTAAACCGGGCCTGACGCTCCTGTCAGAAACAAACCTATCCACACTACTACACCACCTCCGGTGTGTAGGCGGTAGCCGGCCTGTGCGCCGAAGCCTTGGCGAAGGTGTAAGCCATTGTTCTTCAGCTGCCCAATGGGCACCCGCGTCATCACCCCTTCGGGGCACGCTTTGAGAGCGCACCATTTGCGCGCTCCCGCGCTGCGTCGTGTGCATGTCAGGCCATTCACTCCGTTCATAGACGTGGTTAAAAAACCAACAGGCTGACCGCCAAAGCAGAATCTCAGTAGACTCACTCCACCGAGTTTTAACCACGGATGGACACAGATTCACACAGATCTAATACCAGAATTAAGTTCCATGCTGACGGGTTCCATCGCGTAACGGTAGTGGAGCCATCTGTGTTAATCTGTGGTTAAAAAAAACAGCAGGCGGACCGCCCGATTCACCTCCCTGAGTTGACCCACCGCGCCGGACACTCATCGTGCGAGCATGAGTGACTTCGTATCGGGATCGGCGGTCTCAGACGCCAAACAGGCCATTGAAAAACTGCGCACCAACATGCGGCGCACCATCAAGGGCAAAGACGACGTCATCGAACGGGCCGTCGTGTGCCTCCTCGCTCGCGGCCACCTGCTCATCGAGGACCTGCCCGGCGTCGGTAAAACCACCCTCGCCTACTCGCTCGCCCGCTCGCTCGACTGCGCGTTTTCCCGCATCCAGTTCACCAGTGACTTGCTCCCCAGCGATGTCACCGGCGTCGCCATTTACGACGAAAACACCAAGGAGTTTGTCTTCAAAAAGGGCCCTGTCTTCGCCTCCGTCGTCCTCGCCGATGAAATCAACCGCGCCACGCCTAAAACTCAATCCGCCCTCCTCGAGGTCATGGACCGCGGCAAAGTCACGATCGACGGTGAAGCGCACTCGGTCGGTTCTCCGTTCATGGTGTTCGCCACCCAGAATCCCGTCGACTACGAGGGCACCTTCCCCCTCCCCGAGAGTCAGATGGACCGCTTTCTTATGCGGATTCACATGGGCTATCCCGCCGGCAAGGATGAGTTGGATATCCTGCGCGCCACCGAAACGGCCTACGATGCCATCTCGGTCGACCCCGTGATTACCCGCACCGAGATCGCCCATCTGCAACAAATCGCCAGCCAGGTCTTCGTCGAAGACAGCGTGCTCGACTACATTCTCAAAATCGTCACGGCCACGCGCACCGAATCCGAATTCAAAGCCGGTGTGAGCGTGCGCGGCGGACTCGCCCTCAAACACGCCTCGCAAGCCATGGCCCTGTTCCGGGGCCGCGACTTTGTCATCCCCGACGACGTGACCGATCTCGTCGTGCCCACCCTCGGCCACCGCCTATCCTTGGTTCGCGCCACCAGCGATGCCCTCGAAGAACGCCGAGCCGTCAGCGCGGTGCTCAAACGCATCGTCGAAAACCTGCCGAGCCCGCAGTGACCCCGTCGCGTCGATGAACGCCCCCGCTGCGCCCGCAATTGATCCCCTCCGGTGGCATGGTCCCGGAGCCGAGCGCAAAACGCTGCGCCAACACTGGCGTGAGCTCACGTGGCGCAAACTCCTTTGGTCGATCCTCTATCCGCCCCGCGGTCAGCGCATCATGCCGACCGTCTCGGGCTTGCTGCTCATTACGCTGGCCTTGGGCATCGGGAGCGCGGCCTACAACACGTCCAACAACATCCTTTTTATCACGGGGTGCTGTCCGCGCTCAATCTCTCCCGGGTCGCTTGGCGCCTTATTGCCCCCCCGCCGTATCGCGTTGGCCAAACCGGCTCCGCCTCGATCGAACTCCGCAATCGCAAGAAATTGTTGCCGACCTACGGACTCTGGTTTGAAGTCCGCACCAAGGCCGAACCCAAGGGCCGGCGCCTCGTGCTGCGCGAACGCCTCGATCCCCAAGGAGGATCGGCCCGCATGGAGTGGATGTGGCAACCGACCGAGC
>CAXBOL010000936.1:0-2170 GCA_963977295.1 uncultured Opitutaceae bacterium | reverse complement strand
GCGCTTGGATCGGATTGCGCAGCACGCCGCCATGCAGCCCCGAGTGTAAATCACTCTTGGCAGTCGTGACCTCCACATCGAACAACACCAACCCGCGCAGGCCGCAGGTGATGACGACTTGATCTTCGTTGGGAATTCCCGTGTCGGACAGAAAGACCAGATCCGCCTGCTTAAGGCGTTCGCTGTAACGTTCCAGGAACTGAGGGAAACTGGGACTGCCCATTTCTTCTTCGCCTTCGATCATGAAGGTGATGCGCAGCGGGATGTCGGGATCGCTTTCCACTAGTTTGGCGACGGCAGCGATGTGCGTCATCAAGGGGCCTTTGTTGTCAGCCGCTCCGCGACCGTAAAGCCGCCCTCCCCGCTCTTCCGGCTCAAATGCGGGACTTTCCCACAAATTGAGGGGGTCTGCCGGTTGCACGTCATAGTGCCCGTAAATGATCACGTGGGGCCACTCTGGATTGCTGCCGTGTGACGCCAAAATAATTGGATGCAGGTCAGTTTTGACTACTTCCACCTCGAAACCAATCGAACCGAGCAGGTCCGAGACGAAACTTTGAGCTCCCCGCATCCCTTCACCGAAACTAGAATCGGCGGATACACTGGGATGGCGGATGAATTCTTTCAGTTTTTCAACGGGATCAAACATGGTCGCAACCTGACCCATTCCTAAGATCCGCGCTAGTCGGAAAGCGAAAATCGATAAGATTCTAAGGGGCGCCGATCGCTTTTTCCGCTTCCGGGGCTTGATCCATGGCACCACTGTCCCACTTCGCTTTCGTTTCCCGATAAAGTGGCAGGTATTGGGGCGCGAGCTGCTTGAGGTTAGCGATGCGGGTTTCATCGGACGGATGGGTCGACAAAAACTCTGGCGGCTTTTCGCGACCTTCGTTGGCCTTTTGCATCCGTTCCCAGAATAGAATCGCGGCCCGAGGGTCGTAACCTGCTCCGGCCGCAAATCGGAGCCCGATCGAGTCTGCTTCACTCTCGTGTAAACGCGAAAACGGCAGGATGGCTCCGACGGTGGTGCCCACGCCCAGCACGGTGCGGGTGATGGCGCGCTTTTGCGGATCCACGTCCTGGGCTTCCATTACCAGTTCCGAGCCCAGTGCCACTCCGCTGGCAATCATCTGGTGAGTCACCCGCTCGCCGGAGTGACGTGAGGTCACGTGCGCGATTTCGTGACCCATCACGGCGGCGAGTTCGTCGTCGGTTTCCGCGATTTTGAGAATCCCGGTGTAAACGCCAACTTTGCCGCCAGGCAGCGCGAAGGCGTTCAACTCGTCGGATTCGAAGACGACAAATTCCCACTTCGCGTTGGGCAGATCACGTCCCACTGATCGTGCGATGCGGCGGCCCACCTCCGAGACTCGGTCGTTGGCCATCGGGTCCTGAGATATCTTCTCTTCGGCCTTGATCTGCGTAAACGCGGCCAAGCCCATTTGCGCTTCTTGGGCCGGCGAAATCCAGACGACTTGGCTGCGACCGGTTTCCGGGACCGTAGAGCACCCGAATTGAAGCAAGGCGACGGCAAGCAGGGGTCCGAGGAGTCTCAGCGATTTCATGCGGCCACCCTAAAATACTCGTTCGGTCGAGCAACTCTCGGATCAGGAAAATACACTTAGTGTTTAAAGTGGCGGATGCCGGTGAAGACCATGGCCATGTTGCGCTCGTCCGCCGCGGCGATGACTTCTTCGTCGCGGATTGAACCGCCGGGTTGAATCGCGGAGGTGGCTCCCGCATCCGCGGCGGCAATCAGACCATCGGCGAACGGGAACAACGCCTCACTAGCGACCACTGAGCCGTTGAGATCAAGGCCGGCTTCGCCGGCTTTCCAAACGGCGATTTTCGAGCTGTCGACCCGGGCCATTTGACCGGCTCCCACCCCGAGGGTGCGTTCGCCGCGGCAATAGACGATCGAGTTGGATTTTACGTGTTTACCGATTTTCCAACCAAATAGCATAGCCGACCATTCTTCGTCGGTCGGTTGACGCTTGGTGACCACTTTAAAGTCGGCCACTTTACCCAGCGTGCGATCCCGGTCCTGCAGTAATACCCCGCCAATCACGGAACGCACTTCCTGTAGCGATCCAGCGCCGATGCCGTCTTTGGCGATCATCAAGCGAAGATTTTTCTTCTTACCCAAAATCGCCAAAGCTTCGTCGCTGAA
>CAXBOL010000935.1:0-2174 GCA_963977295.1 uncultured Opitutaceae bacterium | reverse complement strand
CTACGGCCCGAATAACTTCGGCGTCAATGAACGGGGTCTTGTCGGTCCCGTAAAATGCGATGATCGGGACCCCCCACGAGCGTTGGCGACTGATGCACCAATCGGGGCGGGCTTCGACCGCACCACGAATACGGGTCTCACCGTGGGTGGGGATCCATTGCACCCCGCCGATGGCTTCCAGGGCTTTGGCACGATGCCCGGCTTGATCTAGCGAGACAAACCACTGATCAACGGCGCGGAAAATGATGGGCGTCTTCGAGCGCCAGCAATGCGGGTAGCTGTGCGGGTAGCGGGCTTTGGCGAGGAGGGCGTTGTGCGCCGCGAGCAGTTTGAGCACGCCGATGTTGGCCGTGGACGTTTTCTTGGCGGCCATGTCCTCGACCGATTCGAGGCAGGAGAGTCCAACGAGCTCGGCGGGCACCTGACCGTCGTCGAGGTAGCACCCGTCATCGCCGACGGGGCAGTAGATTTCGAGGTTGTAGTTGAGTCCCGTGAGGTAGTCGTCGGCGCCGTGACCGGGAGCGGTATGCACGCAGCCCGTGCCGCTTTCGGTGGTCACGTAGTCGGCCAACACGATGGGGGAGGCGCGATCAACGAGGGGGTGACGGGTCGCGAGATGTTCGAGTGCTTCGCCTTTGATGGTGTGAACGACCGCGGGAGTGGACTCGATCTTCGCGGCGGCGAGCACGGCCGAAAGTAGGGCTTCCGCAACGAGGATGCGTTCTTCGCCAAGGTCGGCCACCACGTAGTCCACCCGGGGATGGAGGGCGATTGCCAGGTTGGCGGGAATGGTCCACGGCGTGGTGGTCCAGATCACCACGAATAAGGGTTTGTCTGAGGGCAGACCAAATTTTTCGGCCTCGGCGACGGGCACGTTGAATTTCACCCAGATGGCGGGCGAAACGTGGTCTTTGTATTCGATTTCGGCCTCGGCGAGGGCGGTTTCAAAAGGGATGGACCAATAGACCGGCTTCTTGGAGCGGTAGACGATGCCTTGCTCTACAAAAGCGGCGAAGGTGCGAATGATGTCGGCTTCGTAGGCCGGGGCCTTGGTCTTGTATTCGTGAGCCCAATCGGCCTGCACGCCGAGGCGCTTGAACTGTTGCTTCTGGATGCCGATCCAACGCTCGGAAAAGGCATCGCAACGGGCGCGGCGGTCGGCGGTCGACACCTCTTCACCCGACGCTTGGATTTCGCGAGTTACTTTTTGCTCGATGGGTAGACCGTGACAGTCCCAGCCCGGCACGTAGGGCGTGCGGAAGCCGCGCATGGTTTTGTAGCGGCAAACGATGTCCTTGAGCGTCTTGTTCAGCACGGTGCCGATGTGCACGTTGCCGTTGGTGAAGGGAGGGCCGTCATGCAGCACAAACGCGGGGGCGTCGGCGCGATGAGATTGGATGGCTCGATACAGGTCGAGTTTGTCCCAATGCGCCAACCGAGCGGGTTCCCGTGCCACGAGATTGGCACGCATCGGAAAATCGGTTTGCGGAAGTAAAAGAGTGTTTTTCAGGTCTTGGGCCATCCAGATTTAAAGGGTGCGGAGGCTACCCCCGAAGGGAAGCGAGTCAAGGACGGCGACGGGGTATTTACGTAATGAGGCGTTTGGGGCGGTCAATTGGGCCGGTTTTGCGCGATGGGAAGGTGGTAGACTCTTCCTCTGCCCGTTCCTCCCGGCCCATCGTCTGCCCGTGAGTTATACCGAGAGCCCTTGCTATTCAGATTTTAAAGAAGCCCAAGACCCGGGATGCCGGGCCATATCGGGGAAGACACACGGAACCGGAGCGACTCCGGAGTTTTTAACCATCCCGCAGAGCGGGACACATGAATGGCTTCGCTAACGCTGCGCCTGGGAACGCGACCTTTTTTCTACCCAACTCAACCGGACTTCAAACGGAACGGTAGTGACGTTTATTCGTGTCCATGTCATACCTCTCCTTCGTCGTAGACGTGGTTTAACCCTCATCCAGTCATTTGATGTTTATTGAGACGCAACGAAGGGAACGAAAAAATACAGAAACCATTACTGAGAAATAACTTAGTTGCCTTTGTTATCTTCTGTAAAAAGTCTCATTCATCCTAAAAATCGCATTTGGTCACAGAGGTCACCGAGGCAAACCGGAGTTTCACAGAGACTAATGGAGGAAACTAAGGAGAGTAAATCTTCCCCCCGGAGG
>CAXBOL010000934.1:0-2179 GCA_963977295.1 uncultured Opitutaceae bacterium | reverse complement strand
AAAACAAACCAGTTCATCCTACCTCTCCAACAAAACCGAATTCTTTAACCACAGATTCACACAGATATACACAGATCCAATCCCCGCTCCTCCGCATAATTCTCAAAACGGTCATTCCCGTGCCTCTCCGGTTCCATCGCGTAGTCGGTAGACGGAGCCTTTCGTGTTCATTCGTGGTTAAAAAAACAAACCAGTCCATCCTGCCTCTCCGCCTCAACCATGGCCTGAAGCTGAGTGCCTAGAACCCGCCCCGGATGCCCGCCCCCAAACGCCAACTCACTCACGACCAACACGTCTTTGCCGGCGTGCTGCTGGCCGGCGCGCCCGCTGTGATCGTGACCCCTAAAGTTCAGTGGACCCTGTCTCTCTTCATTGTCGGCTTCTGGCTCGGGTTCGCGTTCTCCGTGCAAAACCGGGTGGTCCGCACCCTGCAGACCATGGCCAATCTCCTCTCGGCCCTCCGCGAGGGTGACTTCTCCATCCGCGCCCGCGGCGCCCAACGCACCAACCCCTTTGGTGACGTCATGTCCGAGATCAATTCCCTCGGTAACATCCTACGCGCGCAACGCCTCGGCGCCATGGAAGCCACCGCCCTGCTCCGTTCGGTCATGGAGGAAATCGACGTCGCCATCTTCGCTTTCGACAGCGACGGCGTCCTGCGTCTCGTCAATCGGGCCGGACAAGAACTGCTCTCCTCTCCCGCCGAACGAATCCTCGGTCGCTCGGCCGTCGACATTTTCGCGAAGGAGGACTTCCCCACCAACTCGTCGTCGTGGCCGACTTGTCCGAAGCGCTCCGCGAAGAGGAACTCAAGGCCTGGCAACGTCTCGTGCGCGTCCTCGGACACGAACTCAACAACTCCCTCGCCCCGATCAAATCCATCGCCGGCAGCCTCAGCTCCCTCATCAAACGCCCCGTGCCTCGCCCCGCCGATTGGGAAGAGGACATGCGCAACGGCCTCGATATCATCGCCAGCCGCGCCGAAGGCCTCAGTCGCTTCATGCAGGCCTACTCCCGCCTCGCCAAACTACCCAAGCCCGCGAAGTCGGCCTGCGAGGTCAAACCCCTCGTGCATCGCGTCGTGCAACTCGAATTGCGTCTGCCTGTCACCGTCGTCGGCGGGCCTGACATCACGGTCCCGTGCGACGGACCGCAGATCGAACAGGTGCTGATCAACCTCCTCAAAAACGCCGTCGAAGCGACCCTCGAAGCCTCCGAATCCGATTCCGATTCTGATTCCGAAAGCGAACCGCCGATGCCAAAACCCCTCGGCGGCGTGCGGCTGAGTTGGCAGGTCACGCGTCAGATGCTGGAGTTTCGCATTGAAGACGACGGTCCCGGCATCGGTCAGGCGACCAACCTCTTTGTGCCGTTTTTCACCACCAAGCCTACTGGATCCGGTATCGGCTTAGTGCTCTGCCGCCAAATCGCAGAAAACCACGAAGGCGAGCTATTCCTCGAGAACCGCACCGAAGCCCCCGGCACCACCGCCGTCCTCCAACTGCCCATGCAGTAGTTTTCAGGCGGTGCCGTGGAAGCAGTAATCCGCCCCTGGGAACGCCGAACTCCAGCTCGGCCTAAGATTCCCCAGCCCCGGTTCGCGCCCCCTCGCGTAGTGCGGTCCTTCAGCCCGCACTTTCCGTCCCCACGGGAAGAAACACACGCCCCCCATCCGAACCGCCCCCATACCACTAGTAACGTATTACGTTACAACCAATCTTACCGTGCAGCGTTTTCTTAAAAAATTTCTCAAATCGGAATAGCGCACATCGAGTAGTTCGGTGTCGGGTTCACCGTCTCCCTAAATTACTCGTTTCTCGTTCTCGTTCCGCCCAAATCATGAGCCCAATCGCCAAAGCCCGCCTCTCGGGTTTACTCTCGATCGTTCTCGCCGTCACCGCGATCGCTCAACCCAATTTCACCCTCCGCCACACGTCTCCTGGTAGCGGGAACTTATGGGACATCGTCGAAGGCACTTCAGGCATGGTCGCCGTTGGGACGAACGGCACCATTTTACATTCTACCGATGGCGACACGTGGACCACTCAAGCAAGTCCCACGTCAGCGTGGCTGGTGGCGATAGCCTTTGCCGAAGATCGCTATGTCGCAGTTGGGGCCGCTGGCACGATCATGACCTCGGTCGACGCGCCGGTGGTCAAGGCGGTGGAACGCGGCATAA
>CAXBOL010000933.1:0-2181 GCA_963977295.1 uncultured Opitutaceae bacterium | reverse complement strand
AACTCGCACTCCAGCTTGCCCAGCGTGAATCTGAATTGGCGACCGTTCGCGCGCAATCCGAGATATCAGCCCGTGATCTCGCCCTGCTGGAACAGAAAAACGCCGCCATTGTTGCCGAATCCGCCGCCCGACTCCACGCCGAACGCGAGCGGTTTACCGAACAAGAGACTCGCAACAAACAACACGTAGCTGAAATCGAGAAACTTCGTGCCACCATGCAAATCGAGTTCGAAGCCGTCGCCGCCAAGCTCCTCGACGAAAAAACCAAAAAATTCACCGACCACAACAAAGAGCAAGTCGATGGTATTCTGCTACCCCTACGCCAACAGCTCAAAGAGTTCCGCGAGCGCGTCGATACGGTCTACAAGGGCGACACCGAGGACCGCGCCGCCCTAAAAACCCAGATTGAACAATTGCGGCAACTCAACTCGCGCATCACCGACGAGGCTCAGGCTCTCACGCGCGCCCTCAAGGGCCAGTCACAAGCCCGAGGCGCTTGGGGCGAATTGGTCTTGGAACGGCTTTTGGAAAGCTCCGGCCTCCGTCGGGACGAGGATTATACCACCCAAACGTCCATGACCAATGACGACGGCCGCCGCCTCCGACCTGATGTGGTCTTGAGACTACCCGATGAGCGTCATCTGATCATCGATTCCAAGGTCTCGTTGGTGGACTACGAACGCGCCCTAAACCTTGAGGAGCCCAAAGAACGGGCGATCGCCCTCAAAGCCCACTGCGCCGCCGTGCGCCGTCACGTGGATGAACTCTCCAGCAAGCGCTATGAGGACACGGGGAAACTGATCACCCCCGACTACGTATTGATGTTCGTCCCCATCGAGCCTGCATTCTCCGCCGCCTTGGAGGCCGATCCCCAGCTTTACGAGTGGGCCTTCGATCGTCGCATCATTTTAGTCACCGCGCCCACCCTGCTCGCGACGCTCAAAACCGTCGCGTCCCTGTGGAAACAAGACAAGCAGACCAAAAATGCCCTCGAAATCGCCAAACGCGGAGGTCTGCTTTACGATAAATTCGTCGGGCTTTACTCCGATTTGGAATTGATCGGCAAACACCTCGATCGGACCCGGCACAGTTACGACGCTGCGCTATCCAAACTTCGGGATGGTCGCGGCAATCTGATCAGTCAGGTCGACGAACTGCGCGAACTCGGAGTGAAAACCCAAAAAAATCTTCCGGCCGCCGATCTCGATTAAAGCCGAAATCCGGCCAACTTACCGTTTTTGATCAAAACCGCGACGCGCTCCATCCCGCGAGAACTCGATCCAAACCGGCACCTTGTCGGTCAACTCCAGCACCTCTTCTACCGACATGGACGATTGCGTCACATCTTGGGCGACAAACCGAACCGCCACCACCACCGGTTCGGCCAGAAATCCCTGATTGGTAACCGGCAATGAAAGGCGGAGCGGAGCGAGGCCCATCGGCTTACGATTCACCACGACCGTGCCCGCACCACCCGAGACCGTGATCTGCACCTCGGCCATCCGGGCCGACTCGACCCCGCCGACGCGCGCGACCGCAGGATTGGCCAAGGTCGATGAAACCGGGGCAGTGTTTTCGACGGTTTGACACCCCCAAGCGCCCAAAAGAATCGCCATCCCCAAGACGGCTCTGCCAATAAAAATGCCCGATAGTTTCACACCGCTTCGACCGCTGGTTTCCGGTTGGAGTTCCCTCTCCTTTTACGCCGTCCTTCCATGCCCCGCTACCTCGCCTTTCTCCACGGGATCAATCTCGGTAAACGGCGGATCAAAATGCCCGCGCTGCAGGCCATCTTCGAACAACTGCCGGTTCGCGAGGTCTCGACGTTCATTGCCAGCGGCAATGTCATCTTCGCTTCTCGCCAAACCAACGCCAGGCGTCTGGAGACTCAACTTTCCGCCCATCTCCAATCTGCGCTGGGCTACCCCGTAGGGGTCACCCTACGCACCCCGACCGAACTTGCCGCCATCGTCGCAAATGCGCCCCTCGGTGAACTCTGGGCTGACGCACCCGATTCGCGCACCCAAGTCTCCTTGCATGCGACCCGAATCCCGCCAGCCGACGCCAAAGTCCTCGAAGCCTGCCGCACTCCGATCGACGCATTTGCCGTGATTGATCGTGAAGTCTACTGGCGTTGCGCCGGAAAGATAACCGATTCCACCGTGTGGAAAAGCCCCGAAC
>CAXBOL010000932.1:0-2187 GCA_963977295.1 uncultured Opitutaceae bacterium | reverse complement strand
AAAATGGTGCACTTTGAACCGCAAATTAGTGGTGCACTTTAAGTGCAAACTGACACGAGAACATTGTATGCCTAACGATTTAGCTCAGAGGCGGAGGCCGCGCAGCAGCCGGAGTTCTCTGCGGCGACTGGATGGGCCTTTCTGGAGCGTAGATATCGAAACCAAGCTCAATGCCTCGCGAACCAAGCTCTGCCATGATCCTGGGCGACAAGGTGACACCTCGATTGGAGCGCTCCAAATAGAGGCCGCAGAACAGATCAACGCGATGGTCGCTCACGACCTTCTGCCAGACTGCCAAGTCAGCAGTGAGACGTGAGAGAATCCAATCAACCTGCGAATCCAAATCTGACTCTTCTGAATCGGGCGCATGCAATGACCAATGCTTGAACTTCTGCTGGTCCGACTCGCAGCCCAAAAGCTCCGTCACTTCTTTCTTATCGACGTTCTCGCCTCGGATTTTCGCCATCACGCGGAGCGTCATCGTCGAGTGATCGACGGCTCCGCCGAACCACTCAGTGCCGGGAGGGCCGCTTGCGATGATATGTTGAGGCACTGTCTTCATCTTTGTTCGCCCATCGTCGGAACTCAGCCGCGATCTACGGCGGAGCCGTGGATCGTTGGCTGCGGTGATTTGATGGACCCTTGTTTCTGCGATTTTTCGAGCAAGCTAATATCGTGATCCCAACCAATTTCGGACCTTAGCCATTCTTGTGACTCGGTCGTCAACTCGACATCGCCTCCTTCCAAAAGAGGTGACCGTAAATTCTTGGAATGAAGGTATGTAATTTCAGTGATGGGATGTCCGTCGCGAAACGCGCGGATCAAATGAGAACCATCGCACCGGCAGCTCCGCGTGCGCGGTATGGAGATCACACCGTCTGGCGTTGACTCAACCATTTCGAGGTTTGGTTCTGGATGCGGAAGATCCGCTTCAAACTGGACGTGACTGATGAACTGCCGGACACGATCTTTACCTACGTATCGCGCTTTTTCCGGGCGAATACCAAGAGCTGACACCTCAGGCAAATCGCGCCATTCAACAACGATCAAATCCGCATCTGCGATAGCGGATACGAACTGCTCGTGAATCGTCGATCCCTGGCATGCTGCTGCGAATAAAAGAAAGGTAATCCACTTCATGATTCGTCCATCGCCTGAGATCAGAGAAGAGGGTCCAGCGGACCGGTGTTAATACGCCGAGTCGTGTGACT
Source organism: uncultured Opitutaceae bacterium (assembly GCA_963977295.1). Lineage (GTDB taxonomy): Bacteria > Verrucomicrobiota > Verrucomicrobiia > Opitutales > Opitutaceae > Actomonas. The sequence goes on along the minus strand of CAXBOL010000932.1, from coordinate 976 downwards.
GGCCCGAATTCTCTGAATCGATTTGTTAGCCTCTTTGGTTTTATCAATTTTTGGCCTATCTCTGATCCAGTTCGTTGGCAATGCCTCGCCGCCGATCCACGTGAGAAATTCCATGCAAATATCGTCATCACCCGCGTATTGAGGGTTTCTGTGGATACGGATCCACCCCTTCCGTTCCCAGTCGCTCATCGCATCGATTATTGGTGTCCAATCGCCTCTGGTCATTTGAGTGATATTCAGCGATTTTCGGGGGACCAGACAAAGACCCTCTTGAGGGTAACCTCGGTGAAGTGATTGGACCAAGTAGGAAAGACTCCACGAAAGCTCAGGTTTTTTAGTCATCTATTTCTGGCTAACGTTGTGTAGGCACAATTAGTTGTGCGGATAACGGATAAAAAACCAAAAAGGCCGACTTAGTGTAAGTATTTTGCAAAAGACTGGGGCGAAGTGTCTCATATTTCGACCAAATTTAAGAGGGAGGATTGTGATCATGGGCTGACTCCATGCTGGTGGGATAATCAATAAAAGGCCAAAAATCTCGACATCACGCCATTGCATTGCAATTAAAACCGTCGCCATGGACGAAATTGGGGACGACACATCCAACAATTCGAACCGACAGCACCCCGAGGCTAAACCTTGGGTTAAGCGGCTGGTCTCAGCTCAGTATCTGCAACTGAGTGAAAAACAACTGGGGTGGTGGACGTTTCATCTCGAAAGTTTTCTGCGCTACTGTCGGAAGCAGGGAAACGGCGCGGCGGTTAAAATCTTGGCCCGATCCTACTACGATTCCCTCAACCACAGTGAGTCTGGAATAGCGGCGTATCGCGTGGATCAAACCAAGCAGGCGTTATCCGCCTTCGTGCGGGGAATCGAAAACTGGCACTGGGAACAGGAGCCCGGCGGACGTTGGAGCCCTCGTTTTCGGGTCATCGCACGATCGGAAATCCAACCGAAAGCGGGAACCCGATCGAGC
>CAXBOL010000931.1:0-2199 GCA_963977295.1 uncultured Opitutaceae bacterium | reverse complement strand
CGGCGCGTGCGAGCGCGGCCCGCACCCGTGCGTGATGCCGTGGGGTCGCGGTCGTGAGGCGCAGAAGCAGCTGGCTTTCCTGGATTCCGTATCGAGTATCCAGATACTGCGTCGATGGGCGAAGCGGGCAGTGTAGAGGAGGTTGCGACGGTCCACGGCCAGACCGGTTCGACCGCATCCTGCGGCGCGCGGGACAACTGGACCGCGGGTTGGCGCGTCGCCATGTCGAAAAGCCGGAATGGGAAGCCGTTCCCGATACGCATGGTGAACGCAATTTTGTCAGGATCGCCCGTGCTTCAGTCCGGCTCCGCGAGCGGGAATGCGTTGGTGCGAGGACACGTATGGACGGATAATGGAAACTCAGTTGGTCAGCCGGTGGCGCCAATAGCTCGGCGGCTGCTTGAAGTGCATCACCGCACGCACCCATACGTAGTCCGGCTTGAGCACGTAAACGACGGCGTAGGGGAACAGGCGCCGGAAATGTCGTCGGGCGATCGGCGCACGGTAGATCCGAAAGAGCATGGGCCATTCCTCGATCTCTGCGACGAGTTCCTTCACGGGGTGGTAAAACCGCTGGCCAAGCTCAGGCTGTTTGTCGGCGCAGTGTCACAGCCCTCGGATAAAATCGTCGCCTGCTTCCGGATGGAACAGGCACGCATTACAGGTCCACGATCTCGCGGGCGTTGGCCATGACTTCCTCCACCGGGATACCCTGCACTTTGCCGCTCTCCAACACGGCGAGTCGCCGGTCGATTTCTCGGCCCCAGACTTCATCAATGACCGGATCGATTTCGCTGAAGGTGTCGATCAACAACAGATCGATCAACTCAGCCGCTTGCTCGCGGCGGAGTTGACGCATCTCGGAGCAGAGTTCCTTCAAGGTCAGGGCCATGACGGCAGTGTGCAGCAACGGTAGTGAGTTTCAACGCTCGCGTTTGCGGGACGCATTGCTCACCGCTAACAACTCCAGCGTGCGGCGCGGTTCCTCGGCCGGTGCCATCCGGACGCGCAAGTAGGGCCGCGAGTTTCATGGAAGCCCCAGAAATGCCCCACGTAGTCGCGGATTCCCGTCAGTCCGAGGTCCTCGGCGGCGGAGGCCACAATTTTCCACAGCTCCGCCAGGTGTTCGGCTTTCGTGAGAGGGCGAATCCGCAGCAGGGCAAGCCGGGCGTCGGTGTGGCGCGGATGATACTTCCGCTCAAACCGCAGCAACTTACGATGTTCGGGCAGGGTGGGTGCCTCCAGCGCGGCGAAGTAGGCGTCGTCCGCGCTCGGTTCGTCGCCCTCAAGCGGGGGCATCGCCGGTTCGCTTCGAATCGAAGGGGCGGGCGGAGACGTTTTTTCCTTCTTGGCCAGGAAGTCGTCCACCCGGAGCCCCCCGCATCGGGCGTCAAGCTGAGAGACAAATCCAGCTGCTGAAACGCGGCACGGATATTGCCACGTAGGATCCCCGCCTTCTTCATCGTGCGAACGATGCCCGCCGTTACCGACTCAACACCCTCCTTCGCCCGCCGGGTCTTTGCCGTCGCACTGGGATTTCTTGCGATCAGTGCCGTGCTCGGGGCCCTGCTGCGCGGACTCGTCATCCACCCGGTCGCGGGGCTCAACTACGGGCATCTGCTGCACACTCATTCACACGTCGCCTTCCTCGGTTGGGTGTTCAATGCATGCTTCGCCCTCGCCCTGCAGGTCTTCGTCACCGATCCCAGCGGCCGGGGTTGGTGGCGCCTCTTTCTCGTCCTGCAGGTCGCCGTGGTCGGCATGCTCTGTTCGTATCCTTTCCAGGGATACGGTCCGGTCTCCATCAGCTTTTCCACGCTGCACATGGCCGCGTCGGCGGTCTTCGCCTGGTGGCTTTGGCGCGGCCATGACGCCGCGCCCCCTGCGCATCGCGCTGCTGGCGCTGGTTGTCTCCGGTCTCGGTCCGCTCGCTCTCGGCCCGCTCGCGGCCCTCGATCTGCGCGACTCACCGTTTTACGCGCTGTCCATCTACTTTTACCTGCACACGCACTACAATGGCTGGTTCCTGTTCTTCCTGCAGGCCGCCGTCCTGCAGGAGGCTACCCGCCGCGGAGGAGTCAATGCCGGCGCGGCGCGCCGCGCCGCCTACTGGCTGGGAACGGGCCTCGTGCTCACCTTTGCCCAATCCACGCTCTGGCTTCAGCCCCCGGTGTGGGTCTTTGTGGTCGCCGCCGTCGG
>CAXBOL010000930.1:0-2206 GCA_963977295.1 uncultured Opitutaceae bacterium | reverse complement strand
GAGGACGCCTACGGCCCCGAGGGCTACAACCACTACACGGTGCCGGAATTACTCCGCCCCGTCGAACAAACCGCGAAGCTGTGCGGCATGCGTTTTGAGGAACCGCTGATCTTTTTCGGCGCTCTGCATCGCGACGACCAAGGATTCCGCGACTGGGCCTCCACCTACCGGGACTGGCTCAACGGCAACCAAGACTGACCCCATCCCCCTCATGGCCAATCAATCTCTCTTTGTCGCCGCCTTCGTTTACCTGGTTGCCGCCGTCATCAGTGTCGCCCTTGCCAAACGCATCGGCCTGAGCTCGGTGCTCGGCTATCTCGTCGCGGGCATGGTGATCGGTCCTTTCGGGCTCAAACTGGTCGGTGAAGAAGGGCAGGACGTCATGCATTTCGCCGAGTTCGGCGTGGTGATGATGTTGTTTCTCATCGGACTCGAGCTGCGGCCTTCACTCCTCTGGCGCCTGCGCGGCCCTATTCTCGGTCTCGGCGGCAGTCAGGTCGTCGTCACCGCCGCCGCGATTTTCGGCATCGCCGCGTGGTCCGGATTGAGTTGGCAAGTCGCCCTGGCAATCGGGTTGGCCTTGGCGCTTTCGTCGACCGCCATCGTGCTACAGGGATTGCAGGAAAAAGGCCTTTCCAACACGTCCGGCGGACGCAGTGCATTTTCCGTGCTCCTGTTTCAGGACATCGCCGTCATTCCGATGCTCGCGGTGTTTCCGCTGTTGGCAACGTTCACGCCCGCTTCGGCTGGTGACGGCCACGATGGGCACGGGGGCGCCTCGGCATTTCAGGATTGGCTCGGCCATCAGCCGCCGTGGGTCAACACGGTGCTCGTGCTCGCGGCAGTGGGAGCAATCATCGTCGCTGGTCGCTACGTGGTGCAACCCCTCCTCCGAATGGTCGCCGCCACGCGGGTGCGGGAAGCGTTTGTGGCACTGGCACTTTTGCTGGTGATCGGCATCGCGTTGCTCATGAGTTCGCTTGGGGTCTCGGCGGCGTTGGGCACGTTTTTGGCCGGCGTCGTGTTGGCCGACAGCGAATATCGGCACGAACTCGAAGCGGACATCGAACCGTTCAAGGGCCTGCTCTTGGGCGTGTTCTTCATCGCCGTGGGGGCCTCGGTCGACTTCGCCTTGATCGCGGCTCAGCCGGGACTGATCGCCGCGGTCGTATTCGGGTTGATCGGCCTGAAGGTGCTCGTGCTCTTCGCGTTGGGTTCGATCTGGAAACTGAAACTGGATCAACGCCTGCTTTTTTCCCTGTCGCTCGCCCAAGGCAGTGAATTCGCCTTCGTGTTGCTCGGCTTCGGTGTTGCCGAGGGGGTGCTGGAAGGCAGCCTGGCTCAGATCCTCACCGCTAGCGTCGCCCTCTCCATGGCGCTCACTCCGCTGGTCATGGTCTTCGAGGAAAAGGTGCTGCGGCCGCGTTTCGGCACCAAGGAATCCGACGCCCGCGAGCCCGATGCCATGAACGAGGAGGCCCCGGTCATCCTCGCCGGAATCGGCCGTTTCGGCAACTTCGTCGCTCGCCTGCTCCGTTCGCAAAAGATTGAAGTCACCGTGATCGACCACGATTCCGACCACATCGATTTTTTGCGCAAATTGGGCATCAAGGCATTCTACGGGGACGCTAAACGCTACGATCTACTCGAGGCCGCAGGCGCCCACCAAGCGAAGCTGATCATCATCGCACTGAATGAAGAAGACAAGGTCTCCGCCCTCATCGAAACGGTGCGTAAACACTTTCCGCATCTGAAGATTCTGGTGCGCGCGTTGTCGCGACCCCATCAGTTCGAATTGATCAACCAAGGGATCACCGACACCGTGCACCAACACGCCGGCAGTGCCATTGAACTCGGCCGCCAAGCCCTCGTGCAACTCGGGTTCCGCGCCCATCGGGCAACCCGGGTGGCGCAGGCCTTCATCGCACTGGATCGCACTGCCACCGCTCAGATCGCGGCCGTGCACAAAGACGAAACCGCGTTCGTCTCCCAGGTAAAACGCAGCATCACCGAAATGGAGGATCAGTTCGCCGAAGACCGCCAACGCCGAGGCCTCTCAGTCGACGCCGCGTGGGACAATCGCCAACTGCGCAAAGACACCGCCAAGTCCGATTGTTCATAGACCCGTAACATCGGATCACCGGAAAATGTAAGAGCGAGTTCGCTCGCGATAGCAGCCGAATGGAGAGATGAGGCAGGGGATTTT
>CAXBOL010000929.1:0-2209 GCA_963977295.1 uncultured Opitutaceae bacterium | reverse complement strand
TGCGTGGGTTTCGGATTCGAGTAAGGACCCCTTCAGTCGGCGGCGCGCCCAGCGGTCACGCCCTACCCTTCGAGTGGCCGCGTCAATCGGGAGCGAACGTGGATCCTGCGCAATGCCTAGGGTGAGCCCCAGTCGCGGAAGCGGATCGCTACTTCCGTCTGTTCGGGTAATCCGAGCCCAAAAAGGCCCCGACGGGTGAGGTCGGGGCGAAAGGGGCTCCGCGAGTTTGTAACGTATTACGTTACTAGCCTGCGGGGGGGGCGGAGAGGCCGGGCTTAGGCCGCTTTGATGGTGATGGATTTCACCTCGACGCGGTCGATGGGGGTGCTCTTTTCGCCGCCGCCGCCGTGCTTGGTGGGGACGGTGGCGATTTGTTCGAGCACGCTGTCGCCAGCGGTCAATTCACCGAACGCGGTGTATTGTTTGTCGAGAAACCCGGCTTCACCGTGGCAGATGAAGAACTGGCAACCGGCGGAATCCGGGTGCGCGGCCCGGGCCATGGAGATCACCCCGCGAGCGTGGTGTTTGCTGTTGAATTCGGCGGCGACTTTGTAGCCGGGATCCCCGGTGCCGGGTTGGCCGCGGGCGCCGGCCTTGGTATTGGGGCAGCCGCCTTGGACCATGAAGCCCTTGATGATACGGTGGAAGGCGGTGCCGTCATAAAAGCCGTCACGGGCCAGTTTCTTGAAGTTTTCGACCGTTTTAGGGGCGACTTCAGGCCAGAAGGAAATGGTCATATCGCCGTAGGATGTGGAGATCACTGCGACTTCGTTGGAGGAGGTTTCGTTGCTCATAAAGGGTAAGAGCTTCGCGAACCGGACAACGTGCGGTCAAGAACTCCTTTGACGTGGGCACGGGCCGTGCTTCCCGTGGGCCATGCGTTTGCTAATTCTTCTTAGTGCAATGGTGAGTGCGGTTCTGGCGACGGCGGAACCGATCAAAGTAAAAGTGGTGGTCGTGGCCATGTTTGAGGCCGGGGAGGATACGGGCGATCGACCGGGTGAGTTTCAATTTTGGGTGGAGCGCGAGAATCTGACGAAGACCTATCCGTTTCCGCAGGGGTATCGAGATCTGCGAAGCACGGAGGATGGCAGTGTGCTGGGGGTAGTGACGGGGGTGGGCACGGCCAAGAGCGCGGCCACCATCATGGCCCTGGGGTTGGATCCGCGGTTTGATTTTTCACAGGCGTATTGGCTGGTGGCGGGGATTGCGGGGGCCGACCCGCAGGACATGGCACTCGGCTCGGCGGCGTGGGCGGAGTGGCTGGTCGACGGCGACCTCGCGCATGAAATCGATTTTCGGGAAGTGCCGGAGGGGTGGAAAACGGGTTACATTCCGCTGCGAAAGGCGCGGCCCTATCAGCAGCCGGTGGACAGCAGCGAGGGGCAGGCGTATCGGCTCGTGCCGGAACTGGTGGAGTGGGCGTTTCAACTGACCAAAGACACCGATCTGGGGGATACGGAGCCGATGCAGAAGCGACGTGCCCTTTACACTGGATTTCCCAACGCGCAGCGGGCGCCGTTCGTGCTGAAGGGCGATCAACTGGCGGCCATGACTTACTGGCACGGGCAGCATTTAAGCGAGTGGGCGAATGATTGGGTGCATTACTACACCGAAGGGACCGGCGAATACGTGACGACGGCGATGGAGGACACTGGAACCTACGGCTCGCTGAAGTGGTTGGACCGGGCGGGTAAAGTGGACCTGCGGCGGTTGTTGGTGCTGCGGACGGCGAGCAATTTTGACCAGCAATGGCCCGGTGGAGATGCCGCCGAAAGCTTGAGTGGCGAAAAACTGGGGCCGGGCTATTCGGCCTATTTCCCGGCCCTCGAAGCAGCCCACGCAGTGGGCAGTCAAGTCCTGCACGCGTTGCTCAAGGGCTGGGATAGGTATCAGAACGAGCTGCCCCAGCCGTAACGGCTCGGGGGGCACAGTGCCGTCAGCCTGTTGGTTTTTTAACCACAGATGAACACAGATGGCTTCGCTACCGCTACGCGATGGAACCTTGGCGGATGGAGCTCAATGATGGATCATAAATCAGTGTGAATCGGTGTTCATCTGTGGTTTCCAAAAAAGACGGGTAGATTGGGTTAACTGGAGATCGGATGCAGCGGTCAGCCTTCTGGTTTTTAACCACAGATCCCGCAGAGCGGGACAGATGGCTTCGCTACCGCTACGCGATGGAACCTTGGCGGATGGAGCTCAATGA
>CAXBOL010000928.1:0-2209 GCA_963977295.1 uncultured Opitutaceae bacterium | reverse complement strand
CCAAAGGCTATGGCGCCATCGAGTTTGCCTACCACCTCATGGCCCGGGCGGCCGGGATCACCATGAGTGAGTGTCGGTTGCTGGAGGAAAACGGTCGGAGCCACTTCATCACCCGTCGCTTCGACCGGCTCGCGGGCGGAGCCAAACTGCACATGCAGTCGCTGGGCGCCCTTGCTCACTACGATTTCAACCAGGCTGGGGCGCACGCCTACGAGCAGGCCCTGCTGGCGATTCGGCAACTTTCCCTGCCGATGGCGGCGATCGAAGAACAGTTCCGTCGCATGGCCTTCAACGTCGTGGCCCGTAATCAGGACGACCACGTAAAGAACATCGCGTTTTTAATGAACCCACGCGGTGAGTGGTCGCTGGCCCCCGCCTTCGACGTGACCTACAGTTACAACCCCTCCGGTCCCTGGACTTCGTCGCACCAAATGACCATGAACGGCAAACGAGACGGATTTACCCGGGCGGACTTCGCTGCGTGTGCCCGGGCTGCGCTGATGAAACGCGGACGCGCGGCCACGATCCTCGACGAGGTCATCAGCGCCGTGTCCCAATGGACCAATTTCGCGGTGGAGGCGGGCGTAAGCACCTCATGGACGGAAAAAATCGCCCAAATGCACCGCCTGACAATTCCGTAAATATAATTCAGTGCTTACCAAGGCCCGGCCTCGTTCGTGTGTTCCTCGTTCCCCTCTGTGCCCAGGTGGTGGAATGGGTAGACACGCAGGGCTCAGAAGCCTGCGCCGCAAGGTGTAAGGGTTCGACGAAGCGCAGCGGAGATGGGGCAATCCGCCAGGATTGAGTCCATAGGACTGGATCGCAGATCCACCAATCCCTTCTTGGGCGACTTCATCCGCGTCGAAACGGCTTCGGAAGTCGCGACCATAGATCAAACTCTGCCCCAATTTGCCCCCCATCACCCCGCAAATTCAATTCAGTGCTTGCCAAGCCCCGGCCTCGTTCGTGTGTTCCTCGTTCCCCTCTGTGCCCAGGTGGTGGAATTGGTAGACACGCAGGTCTCAGAAGCCTGTGCCGCAAGGTGTAAGGGTTCGAGTCCCTTCTTGGGCACCAAATTTAAATACGGTAACTTGCCGGATTCGAAAACACTCGTTCGCAAACCGGACCGTCGATGAAGGGACGAGAACCCGTCCCGAAGGGTTCGACGAAGCGCAGCGCAGATGGGGCAATCCGCAGGATTGAGTCCAACGGACTGGATCGCAGATCCCCGCTCCTCGCCTGAACCTACTGCGAACGAGACTTGCCGCCGACGCCCGAAAACGCACACTCACCGACCTGATGTCATCGCCCTGCCTTTGCCTGCTTCGAGCACTCCTAATCGTCGGCGCGTTGGCGGTGTTAACCGGATGCGAAACTGCTCCACCTTCGTTCATTGTGCAGGCGTCCACCTCGGCGACCCCACTCGGTAAATCTTCGACCGTTACCGATTCGAGCAACCGCTACGTGATCAAATACGTCAACTCGCTCACGCAGCGACTAATCGCTCCATATCAAGGTTCGATCATCCAAGGATTGTCTGAAAAAGGCTACCATCCCGCCACCTCGCGGGAACAACCCGATGTCGTCGTGTGGATCGGTGCCATGTTGGATGAAACGCAATTGGTCAAAGTCCCGGTCCACGAGGGACCAATCATGGCCGATAATCCCGACTCCATTCGCCACAAAAATGTCGCGGGGCTCATGGGCCGCTACCGCCAACTCCTGCATGACAATCCCAACGCTTCGGGAGAAATGATGCTCGGGCCTGATGGGGAAGTAATCATGACCGGGAACCTTAAAAATCCCGGCGGCGAGGATATCGAATACCAAGCGCCCCAGACTCGAGTATCCGTGGCGCGCCAACGCAGCGCGGTCGCGATTTGGGCCACCGCAACCCGCGCCCCGGTCGATGCCAACGACTCCGGAGAACGGTGGCGAGTTGAGGTCGTCAGCGAATTACCCGCCGATGCCCCTCCCCCGGAAATCGAAGCGCTTGTCCTGACCGCGGTCAGTCATATCGCTTCGAACACCAAGGGCCCTACCAAGGTGCCGGTGCCTCCTGTTCGGGTCGCCGCGAAATCATCATAACTCGGGATATCGGCCCCCACCGTTCCAACAGGAGATTGCCGCCATTCGCGGTTTAACTTCACTCTATCTACTCCATGACCAAGGCCGATATCATTGCTCGAATTTGCGCGGACCGCATCAT
>CAXBOL010000927.1:0-2211 GCA_963977295.1 uncultured Opitutaceae bacterium | reverse complement strand
CTGAACTTTGCGTTCTTACCGGCTTGGTGACTTTGCGTTAAAATCAGTCTAATTTGATCGGGCTGCTGAGATCACACCGTCGCCACTCGCGGCGGGGTTTTGTTTTCCAGCAATTCAATTTGGAGCATTAAACTCCGGGGGAGGTGAAACGGGTCTTTAACCGGCAGGGCGATCGTGCCGGTCAGCGGGGACAAATCTCGATTCAGTTTTTGTCGCCACTCTCCGTTTTCCCAATCGACGTAGTGTGCCCAGCACAATTCCCACAACTGCTCGTATCGGCCCAACCACCCCTGCTCACCCGTCTCGTGCCAACCGAGCAGGCTGGCAAACAGGGCCTCGGTCTGGGGCCACCACAATTTGGTTTCGCCAAAGGCCCACCCAGCCGCCGGTGCCGGGTGCCCATCGGCCCCTGTCGCCAGCAGCAATCCTCCCCCCTGGGCCTCGTCCCAGCCTAAATCATAATGACGTGCAATCACGCGCCACGTCTCCGCCGCCCCTTGTGACTCGAGGCCAAGCTGGGCAGCGATTAAGCGCTGGAACCACAGGCCTTCGATGACGTGCCCCGGCACCGTGACCTCCGCAGTTGGCCCAAGAAACGCATCAGCCGTGCTCGACACGGTCTCGTGGATACGATCCGCCGTCGCGCTGTAGAAATCCCGCCAAACTTCGGTCATCATCGCTCGGCAGGTCTCCACGTAGCGCGACTCCCCCGTGGCCGCAGCCAATCCCGCCAGCTTGAGCGACCAAATCATGGGAACCCCATGCGGTTTCGCTCCCGCCGGAATCGGATACGGGAAATGCGGTAACTGCGCGCCCATTCGGCTAATTCGGGCCATCGCCGCGTCCGCCGTCTTCCTCGCGAGATCCAACCACGTCGAATCTCTGGTGGCAGCGGCCAACTCAACCAGACCGTAAACCGCAAACGCATCCACGTAGACACTTTCGTAGCCCCGCTTCACCGTGCCACTTCGATCCAACAAGAGAGCCCAACCTTGTTCCGACTCCAACCACCCATGACGAACGCAGAACTGCGCAATTTTCAGGGCCCGATCCCGCCACTTCTCATGCCGATCGAGTGTGTTGAACAATCTGGCATACACCCACACCGCGCGCCACTGACTCCACAGCCACTTGTCGCCGCTGACCACCTGTCCATCATCCGCCACACAGGTGAAGAGACCGCCAGACTCAGTGTCCCTCATCGGATCCCAAAACGGGAGCACGTGACCAAACAGATGCCCACGTAGCCATGCCGCCATCGGCGCGGTGTCAGCGCGCTTCAAACTCGCGAGCGCCGCCCGCCCCGCGGCTTCGTGTTCGTTTCGATCAAGACCCGACATACTCCGCTAACGCAATCGCCCGACCAGAGCCAGGCGAGCAAAAATCCGCCAACTTAGATCACCCCAAATTCTCCCCCGGTTGAAGTGGGTCACCTGAGGTCACGGAGGATTAAAAAAAGTTCACCGAGCCAAAGCCACGAAATAGATTTTTAGGTGCGCAGCATCCGTTTCCGGGAGGAAGTTCTACTATCCCTCCTTCCTCTGCTAAGCAACTTGAACGCAAACTTCCGGCAGCCTATTGGGCTTAACCGCGAAGAACACGAAGTCACCCGAAGGGGTTGGGGAAATGGTGGAGCCGTGCTTGCACGCGATGAATGCGGTGGAATCACAACCTGGGAACGCCGAGCTCCAGCTCGGCTCCGTCCCAAGGCATGTCACAGGAGCGGACGAAGAAAACCAATTTGGACTAGACAATGATAGAGGGGTTTTACACCCCGACTCGTTAGGTGGCGACGGAGCCCACGCACCCGCTGTCGGGGTGTAAAACCCCTCCCTCCTTTCAGACCGTGGATGCAGTGCGGGCTTATTCGCTTCCTCCGCTAAAAAACAGCCGCTGCACCAACCCTGTTTCGTCCGGTCAGATCCAAAACTTTTCTGGTGAGGGGGCTTTCAAGGACACTCAAATAGAGCATTGATTAGGAACGACTTGTGAATCGAGATTTTTTCAGAAATCCGCCCCCCCGAAATAGGCGTGCGACCACCAGCCCGTAGCGCCGGGCTTTAGACAGGCGTCTGTTTCAGCGGTTGGAGGCGGACCGGCAGGATGGAGTGCGCGCTAAAGCATCGCACTACGGTGGCAGCCGTAGCGGCGTGCCCTAGACCGCGTCTTTCGAATCCTCCACTCTGGGGCTCGGCCCGCCAACCTGTCCGA
>CAXBOL010000926.1:0-2212 GCA_963977295.1 uncultured Opitutaceae bacterium | reverse complement strand
GTGGCAGCGTCGGCGAGGACGGAGGGATCGCGGGGGTATCCGTTTTCGGGCAGCACGACGGCCTCGATATTTAAATTCGCGGCGGTGAGGTCGCGAGCCAGGATGAGGTTGCCGGCCCGATGTTCGTGACTCATGGGGCCGTGGCTCGGTTCGCCGGAAATGAAGACGACTTTCTTGGGAGTGGACGCGGCGGCGTGGGCAGGCGGAGCCGCGTGGAGTCCGATCAAGCCGAAAACGAGGAGGGCAATTCGGGGTCTCATGTTCATGAGGCGCGAGACGGTGGGTCAGGACTGGGTGAACGCGGGGAGTTTGACGATCTTGCCGCCTTTGAGGGCAGAGTCGTGAGCGCAGAGGCCCACGCAGGTCCAGTTGGCCGATTTCATCGCGTTGGGGTAGGGGTCGCGATCCTCGAGCAGGGCCGAAATAAACTCATGCGCGAGGTGGGGGTGGGAGCCGCCGTGGCCGGCGCCTTGGGTGAAACTGAGGTGAGTTTTTTTACCGAGATCGTAGACCCCTTTGGTGGTGAAGGGGCGGATGGCTTTGGGCAGGCGCGAAGCGAAGTCGGGCACTTTGACTTTGCGCGGAATTTTGGGTTCGGGGCGTTTAGCGGTGTGCAACACGTGGGCTTCGTCTTCGATCAAGGACCACTCGAAGGATTTTTTGGAACCATAGACATCGATCGACTCCCGGTATTGGCGGGCGGTGTCAAAGAGGGAGCGGATGATCCGCGCGGTGAGGTCGGAGTCCTTGAGTTTGACGTGGGCGGTCTCGACGGCGAAGGGGGAACCGTAGGCCTTGATCAATTCCGGCCGAATCGTGCCGGAGCCGAAACACGACACGTATTCGGCGGAGGCATCGGTGAGGGCGAGCATGGGGCCGACGCAGTGGGTGGCATACCACATGGGCGGTAGTCCGGGCCAATAGTTGGGCCAGCCGTCCATGTCTTGTTGGTGACTAGCTTGCAGGAACTGAATTTTGCCCAGTTCGCCCCGGTCGTGCAGCTGCTTCACGTAGAGGTATTCTCGGGCATAGACCACGGTCTCCATCATCATGTATTTCAAGCCGGTCTTGCGCGTGAGATCGACGATCCGTTTGCAGTCGGCGATGGAGGTGGCCATCGGCACGGTGCAGGCGACATGTTTGCCGGCGAGGAGCGCTTTGATGGTCTGCTCGGCATGGTCGGGAATGGGGGTGTTGAGGTGAACCGCATCGATGTCGGGATCGCGCAACATCTCGTCGTAGTCGGTGTAGCCCCGGGGGATATCGAAGGCGGTTTGCAGTGCCCGCAGCTTCTTGGCGTTGCGCTGACAGACGGCGACCAGTTCGGCGTGGGGGTGGGCTTGGTAGATGGGGATGAATTCGGCGCCAAAGCCGAGGCCGGCGAGGGCGATTTTGATCGGTTTATGCATGGGGAAGAAGGGAAGGGCGGAAAGGCTGAAAAACTGAAAGGCTGAAATCGGACCGGGGGGCAGGGGGAGTTGGAAGGGGATATTACGCTTTCATGGGGGAGTTAAACCATGAGATCGCACGAAATTAAATTGAGATATTTTACCGAATGGAATCAGGATGACTGCTTGAAGGAAATGGCGATAGGCCCCTGGCTGACTGAAACTGAAATGAGATAATGCGATCCCCGGTTTCCCTCCCTCGTCGTCGCGGGCCGCGGCAGGTTGCGGTGATCGTGGAATCTTCGAATGCCTATGCCCGCAATTTGTTGCGTGGGGTGGTGAATTATGTGCGGGAGCATGAGCCGTGGTCGTTGCATCTGGTGGAGCAGAGTCGGGGGGAGGCGGCACCCGGCTGGCTGACCGAGTGGAAAGGGGATGGGATCTTGGCGCGCATCGAAAATCAGTCGATTGCCGACGCGGTGTTGGCGACGGGATTGCCGGCGGTGGATCTTAGCGCGGGTCGGTTTGCGTCGACCTTGCCCTGGGTGGAAACCGACGACCGGAAAATTGCGGCACTGGCGTATCAACATTTGTCCGACAGAGGATTTCAGCACTTTGCCTTTTGTGGGGACGACCGTTTCAATTGGTCGCGGGCCCGGGGCGAGGAATTCATGCGGTTGGCACAGGGGCACGGGACGAAGGTGCAGGTTTTTCCGCCGACGGCGCAACGCGTCGAAGTGGCTGCGCAAATCGAATCCTTGGAGCGTTGGGTCAGGCAGCTGCCCAAACCAATCGGCGTGATGGCCTGTTACGATATTCGGGGG
>CAXBOL010000925.1:0-2223 GCA_963977295.1 uncultured Opitutaceae bacterium | reverse complement strand
CGGGTTCCATCGCGTAACGGTAGTGAAGCCATCTGTGTTAATCTGTGGTTAAAAACAGCAGTGGAGTGGATGAGTGGGTCAGGCGTTATCGCACGACGCGGGCGCCACCGCCGCCGATTTGTTTTTCAACTTCCTTGCGAGTCGCCATCGAGGTGTCGCCTGGAGTGGTCGATGCGATGGCGCCGTGCGCCGCGCCGTATTCGACGGCCTTTTTCGGGTCGTTGAATTCCATGAAACCGAACTGCACGCCGGACGCGAAACTGTCGCCGCCCCCGACGCGATCGAGGATCTCGAGCTCAGGATATTTACGGCTTTCGTAGAACTGGCCGTCATGCCACAGAATCGCACTCCAGTCGTTTTTCGTGGCCGTGATCACGCGGCGCAGCGTGGTGGCTGCGGCCTTGAAATTGGGATACGCGGCCACGGCGGTCTCGATCATGCGCTGGAACGCGCCGGTTTCGATCTCGCTGATGTTCTCGTCAACCCCTTCGACTTCGAAGCCGAGCGACGCGGTGAAATCCTCTTCGTTGCCGATCATCACATCGACGTATTTGGCGATCTCGCGATTGACCTCCTGGCAGCGGGCATGACCGCCGATGCTCTTCCAGAGTGACGGGCGATAATTCAAGTCGTAGGACACGATAGTGCCGTATTTCTGGGCCACTTGCACCGCCTCGATCACGACATCGGGAGTCGTCTCGCCGAGCGCGGCGTAGATGCCCCCGGTGTGGAACCAGCGCGCGCCAAGCTCGCCAAAAATGTGATCCCAATCAATGTCACCAGGCTTGAGTTGCGAGGCGGCGGTATTGCCACGATCGGGCACGCCCACGGCACCGCGAATACCGAAGCCACGCTCGGTGAAGTTCAGGCCGTTGCGCACTTTGCGACCGATGCCGTCGTCTTCCCGCCACTGGATGAAATCCGTGGCGACGCCACCCTGCATGATGAAGTCTTCGACCAAGTGGCCGACCTCGTTGTCCACGAATGCGGTCACCACGGCGGTCTTGTAACCGAAGCACTTGCGCAGGCCGCGCGACGTGTTGTATTCTCCGCCCCCTTCCCAGGCTTGGAACTGGCGGGTCGTGCGGATCCGGCCTTCCCCGGGATCGAGGCGCAGCATCACCTCGCCGAGCGAGACTTGATCAAATTGGCATTCAGACTTGGGACGAATTTCTAAGGACATGGGTGGATTGTTAGTTAAAAAAGGCAGTGGAGTAGTTCGTGTTTAAACTTTAAACTTCGACGGATTTGAGGTCGGCAAGAGACCAAGCCGGCGCACCGACTTCGGCGGCGAGTTCGTTGAACGCGGCCACTTCGGCAGCACTGAAGAGGAGACCGCCATGCTCGGCGCAACGGGCAGCAGCCTGAGCTTCGAATTGCCCCGGCAAGACGCAGGCTTCGTTACCGTGACCCAGGAGGTCGTCGAGGACGGCTTTGACGTTTTCGGACTGCGAGCGACCCTTGGCGAAATCTCCCCCTGACATCGCATCAGGGTGCCAGACTTGGAAGAAGAAACAGCAGGTGCCTTTATCGCCTTCCCCTACCTGAGGCCAGCGATTGCGGATCGTGGGTAACGATCCACCGATAAATGCGCCGACGAGTTCGTTGATGAGCGCGAGGCCGTAGCCTTTATGCGCCCCAAACGGAATAAGGGCTTTCGCTTCTTTCGGGTCGGTGGTCGGGTGGCCGTTGGCGTCCACGGCCGCGTTTGGGGGCAGGGATTTGCCTTCGCGAGCGAGCTGTTGCACCCGCCCCATCGCGACGACGGAAGTCGCCCAGTCGATCACGATGGGATAGCCGATCGCGTCGGTCGTCGGCAGGCCCCAAGAGTGGGGATTGGTGCCGAGGGTCGGGAACTTGCCGCCAAACGGCACGACTTCGGCGAGGGCCGCGGTGCAGTTGGTGTAGGCAATGTAACCCCGCTTGGCCGCTTCCATCACGTAGCCGCCGCCCCAGAGATAGTGGAAGGCATTGTCGACCGAAACCATGCCGACGCCGTATTGATCGGCGAGGCGAATGGCTTCTTCCAACGCGGCATAAGCCGTCGCTTGGCCGAGCTTGCGGTTGGCATTCCAGATCTTGGACGCCGGAAACCGGGAGGGAATTTCTTCGATCTCGACGTTGGCCACGCAACCCTTCGAGCCGGTGCCGAACAGATGATCGAGGTGCAGCGCCTTCAACGCGTTGTGCGTGCGAATCCCATGCCGGGAGGCCTCAGCGCAA
>CAXBOL010000924.1:0-2225 GCA_963977295.1 uncultured Opitutaceae bacterium | reverse complement strand
GCAACCCGAGGAGAATTTCTCCATCTCGATGAATAACGCGGTCGGCGCCGCCGCCGGCGATTGGCTCGTGTTTCCGCACGCAGCATCCCGGTTCGCCCCCGAGGGTCTGCTGCTCCTGGCCGAGCCCGCCGCGTCACCCGACCACGACGTGGTGTTCTCCGACGAAGACTACATGGCCGACGATGGATCGCGCCGTGATCCG
Source organism: uncultured Opitutaceae bacterium (assembly GCA_963977295.1). GTDB lineage: Bacteria > Verrucomicrobiota > Verrucomicrobiia > Opitutales > Opitutaceae > Actomonas. The sequence continues at coordinate 2,023 of CAXBOL010000924.1, read as the reverse complement.
ATTTTCAAATCCGCGTGGAGTCCGGAGCTCATTTATTCCGGCACGCATCCCGGCGAATGTGTGGCCATGCGCCGACGCACGTTTGAAGCGTCCTGCGGCTTCCAAGTCGAATACGACCAACTCCTCGGCCCCGCCCTCGCCCTCCGCTTGCAAGCCGTGGTTGATCCTCGTCGCGCCGCCCACGTGTCCGCCATCGCCTATCACCGCGCTTGGCCGCAAGCTAAACAGCAAGCCGGCTCGGCCCAGGTCGATCAGATGAAATCCGCCGTCTCCACGGCGCTCAATCGTCGCAATTTCCCCGGCCAAGGGTTCCAACCGGGATTTGCCGTGCGGGACGGATTGCTCGATCATCAGATTTATTGGAATTCCGACTACCTCGCGCAAAACCCGGTCACCATCGTCATCCCTACTCGTGATCGCTCTGATTTGCTGGAGCGTTGCATCGAAGCTCTCCTCCTCACGGTCAACTGGGCTCACGTCAAACTCATCATTGTTGACGACTTTTCCCGCGAAGAGAAAACCGTGCGTTTCCTTAAGTGCCTCGCCGCCCGCACCGATCTGAATTGCAAGGTCGTGCAACCTGACGTCGACCCGCAGAAGCCGTTCAATTACTCGCGCCTCGTCAACACGGCGATGCCCCATGTCGACACCCCTCTTATTCTCCATCTCAACAACGACGTCGACGCCCTCCGTCCGGGCTGGATCGAAGAGATGGCAGGATGGTTCTCCATTCCCGACGTCGGCGTTGTCGGCGCCCGCCTGCTCTACGCCAACGACCACATCAATCACGCCGGAGTCATCGTCGGCCCCCAACACGGCCTGGCCGACGTGCCACTCGCCGGACTGGGTCCGGATGAACCTGCGCCCTACGAACTGCACCGCATCGCCCGCAATGTAAGCGCCGTCACTGGCGCATGCTTGATGACCCGCACCTCCCTCTACGAGGAATTCAAGGGCTTCGACGTGGAGACCCTCGGAGTCGCCTACAACGACATCGACTACTGCCTCCGGCTCGGCGCCGCCGGCCATCGCACGGTTTACACGCCTCAGGCCGAGCTCTGGCATTGGGGTAGTGCCTCGCGCGGCACCTCTTACCACCCCGAAGAACACATTGCTTTTTCCCGTCGGTATCCGGGCATCAAGGACGCATTCTGGAGCCCATATCTGCAGGCCAAGAACCGCAATGTCGCCATCGATCCGTATCGCTACGTGCACACGGAACGGCTCGACCGACTGCATCTCCTCGCCGTCACCCACAATCTCAACTTCGAGGGAGCGCCGCTCTTCCTTTTCGAATACGTCAAATTCCTCGTTCATCAACTGGGCTTCCGTGTCGACGTGATTTCCGCCGAAGAGGGTCCGCTCCGCGCGGCCTATGAAGCGATGGGCGCCGAGATCATTTTGATCGACCGCCATCCCTTGCACGGTGCCCGCAACGACCAGGAGTTTGCCGAGCAACTCGAGGTCATGCGCCACACCCTGCAACAGCAGGTCGACCTGAATCCTATTGATGCCTTCATCTGCAACACCGTCGCGTGTTGGTGGGGTGTGCACCTGGCCAACGCCGTCAAAAAACCATCCCTGCTCTACATCCACGAAAGTGCGACGATCAAACGGTTCTTCTCCGGCGCCTTGCCCAAAAATCGCCACAACGTCGCTCGCCAAGCCTTTCGCCTCGCCACCCGCGTGTGCTTCCTATGTCAGGCTACCCGAGCCTACTACGAAGAACTCAACGACTACGACAACTTCCGCTTCGTCTCCTCGTGGATCGATCTCCCCCGCATCGAAAAACTCAAGGTCGAGGCCCAGCCTGCTGCCATGCGGGCCAAGCTGGGATTCGCCCCCGACGAACAGGTCGTGGCCAACATCGGCACGGTCTGCGAACGCAAGGGCCAACACGTCTTCATTCGCACCGTCGACTACTTCATGAAGCACTTTTCCGGCGGCGGAAAATACCGTTTCCTCATCGTCGGCGGTCGCCCGGGCGAGTTTCAGGATTCCCTCATCAAGGACATCGAACGAC
>CAXBOL010000923.1:0-2225 GCA_963977295.1 uncultured Opitutaceae bacterium | reverse complement strand
AATCGCGCGTTGTCGCAATATACGATCCGCCAGGAACACGATAATCGTCAGGACCCCGAGAAGGGCGGCGATCCCGACCCAGAGGCGCAGTTTAGATTTTTGATCCTCATAGCGCTGTTGGATCGCACGTTCGACAATGGGAAGCTGAAATTCCAAGTCGTGCCGTCGGGCGAGTTGTGAAATCCACTCTCGGAAAGGAAGGATTTTGCCGAAGATATTATGGCCGTCAGTCAGGCGAGAAAGAGGGCGATTGGGGTCGTGCAGCGAAATGTCGTAGTTCGCCGTGAAGTCTTTCCCCAGGGCGACGTTCTCCGCACCGGAAAAAAGTTCGATTTCGGCGAATCCAACGCGAGTGCCGCTGACGGGCATGCCGCTGTTGGTAAATCCCTCAAAGAAGAAGGGGGCGATACACCTCAATCTGACATAACGAGAAATTTGGGGCTTGATGCGTTGAGTGACGATGGGGGCAATTTCAAAGAGGTTGCGGTGTTGATAATCCCACAGGGGCACGGCATCCGAAAAATTCTCTTGGTTGGCACCTTCAAATATGAAGTGAGGGGGGACGGCAAAGTTGGGTTGGAGCGCATGAGGCACGGTGTCGCCTTGTTCGATGGCATGAATCCGAAGGGTGGTGATCTCAGTCGGAACCCCTAGGTCGATGGTGAGGGTGGCTTGGTCGCCGATATCAAAACCGCTGAGGTAGGGATTACTTTTTTGCCCCTGTGCGGCATCCATGATGTAGGGGAGGAACCCATCGACGAGGAATTCCGGTTTGTAGGCCCCAATCCCGGCACGTTGGCTGGAAGACGCCGTGACCGTTTGATGAAGAGCCACGTTTTCGGAACCACTGAAAACCATGACTTCGGCAAATTGTAGAATATAGCCACCGTCGTGGAATCGAGGGGAAAGCAGTGCGGCCTCAATACGTATCCAAGATGCGATTACGCTGTGGCCCGGAATGATGAGGGGAGCGACTCGGGGTAATAGGGCCCCGTCGGCCGTCACGTCGGCCATGAGTTGGCCCACTTCGTCGTTCACACGGCCGGCGAAGATTTGGAATTGACGCGGGAACCCGTCATCCCGGTAGCCGTTTTCGTTGTCCCGCCAGAGGGCTGGAACCAAGGCGATTTCATCGATTGGGTATTCGCGGTCGAGGGTGATCTGAACCCATTGTCGGTCGGACTCGTGCGCTTGCGGCATACTCCGAAAACAAATGGAGCCGACGCTCCCGTTGAGATTGAAATTCGCCAGCTGATTAAGCTCAGCGCGAGTGGCATCCCGCCGTTTTTCGAGTTCTTCGAGGGGCAGAAGATCGGTGTCGAGCACGAACGAGCCGCCGAGATTTGGTTCGGCCGTGGCCCAAGCTAAACAGGGCAGAGCAAAAAGGATGAGAATGGAGATCGATCGCAGCTTCTTTGGGCAATGGCGTGGACTGGTTAATCGCGGGCGGTGGGACGAGGACAAATTCCGATCACGGTTCCGAAAATAGCGAATGAGGTTCAACATGGATCGGCCCTTCAGAAAACAAGCGTAGTGACTGCAATGATGAGGGTTTGAGGCTGAACGGGAAAGCAATCGGTGCCGAGTTAAATGCACGTGGCAGAAGAACACGGCGGGCCAAGATTTGGGCTCGCACGCGCCATGGCAGGCAGGGATTTTGCGTCGGAATGCGATAGTGCCCGATCGATGGGCATTCGCGCATCCCGTGAACACGGGATTTTCGACACGATGTGATGGGCGTAGTTTGGGGTGGCTTTGGAAAGTGCCTCAATCGGAGCGCGTCCTGAGCTTTGTCTCACACCCCATAATTGTCTCACCCCCGATTCCGCAAAGAGCGTCTGGTTCTTGGTCATCTTGGTCACCCTTGAGATCCGACCCCGGCTACTGCCCGACTTCTCCTTTCGGTTTTTTACGAGATCCCAACCTGATTAACCCGAACGAAACATACGCATGAACCTGACATCCCCTAACTCGACTAATCGAACATTTCGGAGTCTGACTTTGCTGCTAGCACTGCCGATTCTGGCGGTTTTCTTGGCTGCTCAATCAGTCCAATCGCCCGAAGACACTGAGGAAATAATTGAACTCTCGCCCTTCCAGGTAGATGCCAGCGAAGACCAAGGTTATTATTCAGCCCAGACATTGGCCGGTGGTCGCCTCAAGTCGAATCTGACCGACGTGGCGACCTCGGTGCAGGTGGTGACGGAGCAGTTGATGCAGGATTT
>CAXBOL010000922.1:0-2231 GCA_963977295.1 uncultured Opitutaceae bacterium | reverse complement strand
CCGGCATCTACACGCAAACCTCCGATGTGGAGGTCGAGGTCAACGGCCTCCTCACCTACGACCGCCAAGTCGCCAAAATCCCCGCTCCCGAACTCCACGCCATCCACACCACCCACGGATTCGCTCAGCCCTAAAGATCCGAAGGTGAGCGTTGAACGCTTTTCTAAATCTTTCAGCTTTTGGATAAGTTTCGTGGTGGTCTCATCCTTCTGGTTCCATCATGGATAGACCGCCTGTTCGTTGCCCCCGTCCCCTTACCCCCCTATGCGCACTTCCCCCTCCGGTATGAATCGTCGCTTTTTTCTCCGGGCCACCGGTCTTACCCTCGCGTTGCCGCTGCTGGAGTCGCTGTCCCCGCGCGTGCTCGGTGCCGGCCTGGCCGTCGGCAGTCAAGCCGGGGCCGCCGTCTCGGCGACCCGACCGCGCCGGATGGTCTGTGTGGGTAACATGCTGGGGTTTTATCAACCCGAATTCTTCCCCACTCAGACCGGATCCCACTACGCCCTGCCTTCGTTACTCAAGCCGCTCGCGCCTCACCAAAACGACTTCACGCTCTTCTCCGGCCTCGATCACGGCCTCAAGGGCGGGCACTTCGCCATCCACTCCTTTCTCAGCGGTATTCGTAGCATGGATGCGAAAGCCATGCCCGACGGCAATATCAGCATCGACCAGATGGCGGCCGAAAGCGTCTTGGGCGTCACCCGGTTCCCCACGCTGACCATAGGGTCTCAGGACGGGCTGCACGGCGGCTGCATGATGTCGTGGACCCGCAGTGGCACGCGAGTGCCGCCGATTCCGAACCCCAACGCGTTGTTTCGGAAACTGTTTGTGTCGGACAATGAAGCCAAGGTCGCACGATCCTCCGACTTGTTCGATCTGCAGCATTCGATTCTCGATGCCGTGCACGGTGACGCCAAATCCCTGCAACGCCGCCTGGGGAATCGCGATCGCGAAAAGCTCGACGAGTATTTCACCTCGGTGCGCGACGTCGAACGCCAGATTGCTCTCCGCAAAAGCTGGGCCCATGTGCCGAAACCCGATCCTGGCATCGCCGAGCCCACCGACACCAATTTCGTGTCCGATCTCCCCGTGCTTTACGACCTGATCGCGCTCGCCCTGCAAACCGACTCCACCCGCATCGCGACCTTGGAAATCGGGGGCGACTTTGAAGGCGGCCCCTTGGGCATCCGCAAGGGCTATCACAGCCTCTCCCACCACGGTCAGGTTCAGGAAAGTATCACCGACCTGCTCAAACTGGAGCTCTACCAAATGGAGCAGTTCGCCCGGTTTATCGCCAAAATGAAATCCCTTCAGGACGGCGACGGCAGCCTGCTCGATCACACGCAGGTGCTCTTCGGCAGTGGCATGGGCAACGCCAACGCCCACACCAACTCCAACCTGCCGATCATCCTCGCCGGCGGTGGTTACCCGCACGGACAGCACCGGGCGTATCCGACCGAAGGTCACAACCGGGTCCCCCTGTCCAATCTCTACCTGACCCTGCTGCAACGTTTCGGCGTGGAGACCGACCGCTTCAGCGTCAGCACCGGCACCCTCCGCGGATTCGACCCCGTCTAAACTCGGGGAAATAATTTCAACCACAGATGCACACAGATGGCTTCACTACCGTTACGCGATGAAACCCACGACAACGAAGCGAACTAACTCAATTTGGTGCTGAGTAATTGGTTTTATAATCCGTGTGAATCTGTGGTTAAACTCTGCTCAATCTGCATGGTTAAAATCTGCTTGAACTGCATGAATCCGTCCAAACTGCGCCAACGCGACTTACGCCTCATCATGACCGCGGGAGGACTGCTTGGGTTGATCTTCAGCGCAACGACCGTCCGCGCCGCGACCGGCATCGCCGGCGAAGCCGAGTTGCACTCGCCCGATACGATCAAACAGTTTTTCCACGATTACTGCATCACCTGCCACGGTCCGGAAAAACAGAAAGGCGATCGCCGATTCGACGATCTCACCTTGCCCATCGCCGATCACGACAACCTCATCGCGGTGCAAGACGTGATCGATGTGTTGGTCCTCGGCGACATGCCCCCGGATGATGCCGATCTCTACCCCTCCGCGGACGCCACCCAATCCGCCATCGCCCAACTCACCGAACTGGCCACCCAAGGCCACGATCTCCTCGCCAGCACGGGCGGCGAGACCGTCCTGCGCCGCCTCAATCGTCGCGAGTATCTCAATACGATCGGTGATCTCTTTGCGAT
>CAXBOL010000921.1:0-2233 GCA_963977295.1 uncultured Opitutaceae bacterium | reverse complement strand
GATTGGCCTCGGGCACGCCGGATATCCCCGATTATTTGGCCCGCGGAATTCGCGTCGGTATGGGCGTGGATGGGCAAGCCAGTGCTGACCGCGCCGATCCCTGGGAGAACTTGCGCATGGGACTCTATGCCGTGCGGGCCAAATACGAAGATGCCAGCGTGCTCTCACCCTACGATGTGATCCGCCTGCATACGCAGGGGAGCGCCGACGTGCTCGGTGCGGCCGATAAGGTGGGATCGTTGGAAGTCGGCAAGTTTGGGGATTTCATTGTAGTAGATCCCATTGATTTCGGTGTCGTCTTTGACGCGTATGCGACGCTGGCCTTTTTGGCCGCGCAAGAACACATGACCGCGATTTACGTGGGCGGTGTGCTCAAGGTTCAAAACGGCCAAACGGTTTCGATTGATTATCGGGCCGTCCAAAAAGAGGTGAAAACAAGGGTTGTCGCCGCCCGAAACCTCCGTGCCAACTGACCTGGATGGGGTGTTTTCCTCAAATGTTCCAGAATCTGAGCAAATTTTCCATGCAACTTCGACCGTTTGGACCCAATCCGGTTGGATTCATGCTAAACAGACCGACAAGTGAGCGATCTTCCCTCCCGGGAAGCCCTCAACCTACTCAGCACTACATACTATGACCATGACACTCGACACTCACCGCGGAATCCTTGCCTATCGTCGGACGATGGCAGCTCTCGCGGGCATTACCATCGGCACCGCCGGATTTGCCCAATCCACATCTGAAGAGGTGCTTTCGTTGGAGGCCTTTATCCTCGAGGAATCGACGATATCGGGTTCCGACAGTTTGTTGCAAAACTCGCGTCCCATCGGGTCAGTTTTCCTCGGCGAGTCCTCCGCCCTGACGACTCCTCGTTCGGTCACGATTCTCACCCCAGAGGCCATGAAGCAGTTTTCGATCAAAGGGTTTGACGACCTGGATCGAGTGGGTGCGGGCCTGACCCGCCCCAATATCTTCGGCATTCCTGGCCTGCCGTTTATTCGGGGTGACAACGCGGGCGTATTTTACAATGGCATGCGCCGCATCCCCAATCAAAACGAGACGCCGACGTCGTTTGGTTCGCTCGAATCGATGGATTTGGTCAAGGGGCCGGCTCCAGCTCAGTTCGGACCGACCAACGCGGGTGGTTATGTCGACTTCATTCCGAAGACGCCTTACTTCGACAAATTCCGCGGTTCGGTGGAAGTGACCGTTGGCGATTGGAACTACTACAACACGCAAGTGGATGTGGGTGGCCCGATGGTGGTCAAAGGCAAGCCGATGGCTTACCGCATTTCGGTGACCAACCAGGATGCCGACAGTTACTACAACGACGTCAGTAACGACTACATTTCCGTCTACGCCGCAGCCAAAGCCAAAATTAGCTCCAATCTGAGTGTCTTTGCTGGAGCGGAATACTACAGCTTCCAGTCGAATGAAAACGCCGGCTGGAACCGCGTCACGCAGGACCTGATCGATAATGGCAACTACATCATCGGAGAGATGGATCCGAGCACGACTTCGGCCGCTTACGGTGGATTCACCAATAACGATTTGATTTCAGCGTTTTTCCCGACCCAGAACGCGGTTGCCCTGGGGGTGCAGGATCCGAACCTCGCGTTGGTGGTGCCGACGTCCTACTTCTTGGACAAATACGGCTCACCCACCGGGGCGAACTACGCCTACACTTCGGGCGCGGCAGCCAAAGCGACGCCAATTTTCCACAACGGCGGTCTCTACGGCTACAAATACACAAAAGATTATTTCGATGCTGGGGGACAACTCTTCACCGAGAAGATCGACGGTAAAACGGTGCTGTCGGATCCGAGTGACTACGCCGACTCCAAGACCTTTATTTACTTCACCGACTTTGCCTGGCAGGGCGAAAGCGAGCGCAAGATCACGATCAAAAACTTCTTCGAATACATCACGACGAAGAAACTCTCCAGTTATGGATTTGCCCACGACTCGGACGCCCATTCGTGGGAGACCAAGCTGATTGTGGACGACGTTCTCGAGCTCGGAGACATGCGGATGGCGGTGCAATACGGCGCGGACGTGCGGTATTCGTATAACAACGACGCCAACGATTTCTTCGTGGAGCCATTCAATCGTCGGAATATCGCGAATCCCATCATCACGCCACAATCCATCGTGCTTTCCGGACCTCAATTGGGCTGGAGTCTTGTGGGAGGCAGTGAATCAAAGTTGACCCAGTTTGGTGCCTTCGGACAAC
>CAXBOL010000920.1:0-2233 GCA_963977295.1 uncultured Opitutaceae bacterium | reverse complement strand
CCGGCGCCGTCCAGTGCGCTCACGGTGAAGACGACGATGCGGGTGCCGTTGGCACCGGTGGTGGGTTGCGCGGTGGCGAGGGCGAGCCGGGAGGCGGGACCGGTGGTCTCGACCACGGTGGTCTGAACGAGTTTACCCTCGCGGTAACCGCGGGCCTCGAGACGGCCGGGGGTGTAGGGAACCGACCACTGGAGCTTGCCGTGGAGGGGCATGTTTCGGCGGCCAAGGGAGTCGCCGTTGTGCAAGAGTTCGACGGCCTGGTGATTGGAGTAGGCGATGACCTCGATCGGCTGGCCCTCGCGTCCGGGCCAGTTCCAATGCGGGGCCAGATGGAGGGTCGGTTCGTCGGTCCACCAGGCCTTGAAGTAGTGGGTGCTGTCCTTGGGAAAGCCACAGAGGTCGAGCAACCCGTATTGGGAGGCCACGGCGGGCCAGCCGAGCGGGGTGGGTTCGCCGCGATAGTCGAAGCCGGTCCAGTAGAAGAGACCGGCGAGGAATGGGCGGGCGGCGTAAAATTTCCAACCCACTTCGTTGTTGCCGCCGGTGTCGCCGCGTTCGAGGGGGGCGAGATGGCCGCGGGCATGATCATCGAAGAAGATGCCGCGGGTGCTTTGGGTAGTGGTTTCCTCGGTGCCGATGCCGGGTTGGTGGGGAAAGTCGGCGTGTTGCTGGTCGGGGTTGGATTGGTTGATGTAGTTGTAGCCCACGACGTCGGCGACGGTGGAGGAGCCGCCCCAGCCGCCGGAGATCGCGACGGTGGTGCGACGGGTCGGATCGAGGCGGTGGGCGAAGTCTTGCATGATTTGGGTGATGCGCGCGCCCAGCTCGTTGCTTTCGATGGCCCATTCCTCGTTGCCCACCGACCAGATGATGACGCTGGGATGATTGCGGTCGCGGCGGATCAAGCGGCGAAGCTCGTCGAGGTGGAATGGGCTGCTGCCCATCAGGCGATTTTCGTCGATGACGAGCAGACCGAGTCGATCGCAGGCCTCGAGCAAGGCGGGAGCCGGGGGGCGGTGGCCGGTGCGAATGGCGTTGATGCCGAAAGCCATGAGACGGCGCAGACGGTAGTCGAACAGGGCGTCGGGCAGGGCCGCGCCAAGGCCCGCATGATCCTGATGAAGGTTGACGCCCTTGAGTTGCACGCGCTCGCCGTTGAGGAAGAATCCCTGATCAGCATCGAAGCGCACCGAACGGATACCGAAGGGGGTTTCGGTGCGGTCGAGTTCGGTGTGGTCCGCATCGAGAACCGTGGTGATCAGCGTGTAAAGTTGCGGGGTGGTGGGGGACCACAAGGCGGGGGCGGGCACCGTGAAGGAGGCGGGGACGGTGCGGTCTTCGCCGGGGTTCAGCACGAGGGCGGGCACGGTCAAGGTGGCCGCGCGTTGGCCGGCGGGGTCGAGCAGCTCGTGCCGGAGGGTTACGTGCTCCGATTCGCGCCCGGCGTGGCGCAGCTCGGTTTCGATCGAAACGCGGGCTTGGTCGGACTCGATGTTGGTCGTCACATAGGTGCCATGGGGAGCGACGTGGACAGGGTGAGTCTTGAGGAGATGAACGTGGCGAGTGATCCCCGCGCCTTCGTAAAACCAACCCTCCTCCATGGTGGCGTCGGCGCGGACCACAACCACGTTGTCGCCTCCGTAGTTGAGGTAGTCGGTGAGGTCGTAGTGAAACCCGGTGTAGCCGCTGGCGTGCTGACCCAAATAGAACCCGTTCACCCACACACGACTGTCGCGATAGACGCCCTCGAATTCGATGCTGATGCGGCGTCCGCGATCGGTTTCCGGCACGGGAAAGGTTTTGCGATACCAGCCGATGGCGCGGTCGGGAAAGCCCTTGCCGGCGGCCTTGTAACCGTGACTGTGGCTGCCCTGGGCGGAGAAGGGGGCCTCGACCGCCCAATCGTGGGGCAGGTCGAGTTGGCGCCAGGCGCGGTCGTCAAAATTGGCTGCGGCGGGACCGTCACCGAAGCCGGCTTTGGCGAGGTAGGAAAAATAGCCGGTGGCGTGGCCGAAGTCCCGCGTGGGGTCGGAGGGATGGCCGAAGGCAAAACGCCAATTCGCATCGAACAAGGTGTGCTCCCGGGCGGCGGACGAGAGCACGGGGCAGGCACCAACCAGCGAGGTCAGCACCAAATGAAACCAGAAGCGCGAGGAAGACATGAGAGGAAGCGGGGTCGCCATCGGAGCCGTTGGGGAAACCCAGCGTTGAAATTGACGCAAAACTCAACGGG
>CAXBOL010000919.1:0-2238 GCA_963977295.1 uncultured Opitutaceae bacterium | reverse complement strand
TCAAGGTAAGCGCTTCAACAGTCCTAACGATCTGGCGATCGATTCCCGCGGCAACATCTTCTTCACCGATCCGCCCTACGGACTGCCCGAGGGCGCCAATGACCCGCGCCGCGAACTTGATTTCGCCGGGGTGTATTTATTCAAGCCCACAACTGGCGAAACTCTCTTACTCACCAAAGAAATCGAATGGCCCAATGGCATCGCCTTATCGCCCGACGAAAAGACCCTCTACGTCGCTCAATCCTCCCGCACCGAGCCCATCGTCATGGGATATCCGATACGCCCCGATCTCACGCTTGGGGTCGGTAAAGTGGTGTTTAACATGATCGACTTACCTTCGGGTCCCGGGCTCGGTGGCAACCCCGATGGCCTGAAGGTCGACCAAGCCGGCAACCTTTGGGTCACCGGTCGCGGTGGTGTCCAAGTCATCAGCGCCGACGGCAAACACCTCGGCTCCATCACAACCGGCCAAAACACCGCCAACTGTGCCTTCGGCGGCCCCGACGGCAGCATTCTCTACCTCACCGCCGACATGTATGTGTGCCGAATCCAAACCAAGACCCGAGGCACCGGGTTCTGAGCCAAGTTTCTCGATTTGTAGGAACTACCGTTAACTCCACTTGATTCTTAAGACCGACGTCTCTGAGGAACTCGGGGTTTCTCGAAGCCGTGGCAGCGCACCAAAACACCACAAGTAACTCTATTGCTGATTTTTGCGTGCTTATCAGCATAGCGACTTTGCATTGAAGCGAGTCCGGTTTGTTCAGACGTTTCGTAAAGAAACGCTCGGGGACACTGACATCGAACCAATCAACTGCATTTCATTTACCTGCTTGTTTATCACTCCACGTTCGCGATTTGCTCGCGCACGCGTTCCATTTCGTTCTTCAACTCGATCACATGTTTGGCAATTTCCAGATCGTTGGCCTTGCTGCCGATGGTGTGAATTTCGCGGCCGATTTCCTGCAGGATAAATTCACCCTTGCGACCGATCTCTCCCTCCGTGCGCAGCAGCGATTCGAATTGAGCCAAGTGACTTTTGAGGCGAGTGATTTCCTCCGTGATATCGGAGCGATCCGCGAACAACGCGATTTCTTTTAAGACGCGTTCGTCAGACAAATCCAACTCCAGTTCCGCCTCACGCAGACGCTTGAACAGGAGGTCACGATAACTGGGTGCCACCAGCGGAGCCCGTTCGGCCACCGCCGCCACGTTGCGCTTGAGCGCATCCAGACGCGTTAGAAAATCGATCAACAACGCTTCACCTTCCCGCGCTCGCATGGCCGAAAACGCCCGCAACGCCTCTTCGGCGGCCTGCAAAACCGCGTTCTCAACGGATTCATCGAGTTCCGGATCAGCGGTGGCCCGGCGATCGTTCATCATGTCCCACAACAACCGGCCATCCGGCTCGAGCGCGACGCCATTGGCTTCCGCCACTTTCCGCAACCGGGCCAGAGACAACTCCACTTGGGCCTCACTTGATCCGCCGGCTTCCAAGCCAATTTGCACATGCACTTTTCCCCGCGAGGCCACCTCACGCACCGCCTCGGCGATCTTAGGTTCCAACGCCGACCATGCATCCGGCAAGCGCACGGAGAGGTCCAGGGTCTTCCGATTCACGGAGTTCACCTGCACCACCACATTACCCGCACTGAGCGGGGCCGACGCACGGCCAAATCCGGTCATACTCTTCATGCACAGAGGCAATGAAGATAATTCCCCAAACCACAAATCCCAATATTCTATTCCGGGTTTCGTGGGTAGAGCGTGACCGCTGGGCGCGCCGACAAATTAAGGACGGCTTGGGACATCGCGGACGGCCCAGCGGTCCGTCCCTACCTGCCCAATCCCTACCTTCCCGGTCAGGAGGTTCCATCGCGTAGTCGGTAGACGTGGTTAAAAAAACAACCCTGCCTCACCGCCGCAGTCGGACGCCGGCTTAAGCACGGCGCCATCCTGGCCTAAATTAGCACGTCCTTCACGGCGTGCCCGTGCACATGGGTCAGCCGTCGCTCGATGCCGTTGTGGTAGAAACTGAGGCGTTCGTGATCGAGGCCCATTAGGTGCAGCAACGTCGCATTGAAGTCGTAAACTGTGACCGGGTTCTCCGCGACCTTGAACCCAAAGTCGTCACTGCGGCCGTAACTCATGCCTGGTTTCACGCCCGCGCCCGTGAGGAAACAAGTGAACGCATTCGGATTGTGATCTCGTCCCGTGCCATTGGCCTGCAGAAACGGC
>CAXBOL010000918.1:0-2256 GCA_963977295.1 uncultured Opitutaceae bacterium | reverse complement strand
CGTTTCGAGTTCTCGAGGTTCAGGTGACGGCCGAATCCGCCGGCGAGATAGAAGACATCGAGCTCGGACGCCTTGATGCCGTATTGTTGGAAAATGATCTGCAGACCCGCGACGTTGGCACCTTTGGCTTGGGCGAGATTGTTGACGTCTTCTTCGTTGAAGGTGATCGGCGGCGTAGTGGTTGGATCGACCACGAGTTCGTGTTCGTCGTATTCGAAACGGCCAAGGCGGTTCATGCGGTCGCCCCGCACGAGTTCGGCGAGGAGATCGACGAGGCCGGATCCGCAGATGCCCTCGGCGGGTTCGTTACCGATGGTGGTCACGGTAAATTCATCGTCGTCGTTCATCACGACCTTCTCGATGGCTCCGGGGAGGCCGGGCATACCGCAGGAAATCAAGCCGCCTTCAAAGGCCGGACCGGCGGGACAGGACGCGGCCATGACCTTGTGTTTGTTGCCTAAAATGAGCTCGGTGTTGGTGCCGATATCCATGATCGCGACCAGGCGATCTTCGTGGGCAATGTTGGTTGCGAGCATGCAGGCGGCGGTGTCGGCGCCGACGTGGCCGCTGATGATCGGCATGCCGTAGATACGGGCGGCCGGGTGAACCGGAAGGCCCAGTTTTTTAGCGGTCGCGGTGAGCACGGTCGAGTCGCGCTTGCCCTCAGCCATCTCGTGCTCGGTAAGCGATTGATAGGGGCTTTGGCCAATGGTGTAGACCGAGAGGCGAAAGAACATGTCGCGCATGGTCGAGTTGCCGGCGATGACGACCTCGTAGATGGTCTGCGGGTCGATCGGCAGTTCTTCCACGGCATGGCCCAGGTAGCCGCTCAGGGTGCGTTGGAGGGAGCGGGTCTTGTCCTCGGTGTCGAAGGAGATGCGCGCCATGACGTCAGACCCGCCGAAGCGTTGAGGGTTCTCGAACGAAGAGGAGGCGACCTGTTCACCTGTTTCCAAATTGAAAAGCCGCAGCACGACGGTGGTCGTGCCGATGTCGATGGCGAGGCCGTGGGCCGCATCGGTGGTCGGGCGGCGGTCGATTTCGGTGCCGTCAAGCAGCACGCGTTCGCCATCGCGAGTGACGGTGGGGTCGAGGCGGAAGTCCGCTTGAACCGGGAGTTCGTAGGCTTGATTCTCCACCCGCAGCGTGCCGCGACGCATGGTGTGGCACTGCACCTCGCCGGTGTCGGAGGCGATACGGGCGCGGCAGGACAGCCGAAATCCCGGCGTAAGGTGCGCTTCTTCGGGGCCGGGCGCACTGAGCAACTCCGCGCCACGGGTCACCTCGACGATGCACTCCTTGCACTTGCCCTGTTTGCGGCAGGACGTCGGGACCTTGATGGCCAACTTCTCGGCACAGTCGAAGACACTTACGCCCAAGGGGGCATCAACGGACTGGTGGTTAAGGAGGAGGGTAGCGGCCACGGTAGGGAGGGAACGGGGAGGAGCGTAGGTCGATAGAGGAGATTCGCTATCTCGGGTTTGCTCAACTGTTGAATAGTTGGCCAATTATTCAGAAATAAGGTCGTTTTTACAGATGGAATACGTTCTGCGGTTGAGTCGGAGGCGCGATTCAGGTCGCCTAAACGTGCGTTTATGAAATCTTTTGCCCCGACTCGCCGTGATGCTCTGAAGACTTTGGCGCTGGGTGCCATGAGTTCCGTCTTTTTGCCCAAGGGTTTACGAGCCGCCCCTTCGGATCAGTTGCGGTTGGCGTTTGTGGGGGTTGGCGGATGGGGGCGGCGGGCACCGGAAAGCCATGCGGGGCAGGCGTTCATGGCGTTCTGTGATGTCGACGATGTCAGCGCAGCGGAGAATTTTGCCAACTATCCGGAGGTGCCCCGCTATCGCGATATTCGCAAGATGCTCGACCGGCATGCCGATCAGATTGACGCGGTGGTCGTGACCACGCCCGACCATTCGCACTATCCGTTGACCATGAGGTGTCTGGAGGCGGGCAAGCACGTTTATCTCGAAAAGCCGATGGCGACGACAGCGTGGGAGTGTCGGCGCATCGCGGCGGCGGCGGAACATTTGGGACTTTCGACTCAACTGGGACTGCAAGGGCACAGCATGGATGGGCTCAGAATTTTGAAGGAGTGGATTGATGCGGGAGCGGTCGGACCGGTTACGGATGTGTGGCTCTGGTCGGACCGCACGCAGCGGGAGATTTCGGTGTGGTCGGAGACATTGGCCGCGCCGGAGCCGGAGCGGGATTCGTTGGACTGGCGACTGTGGCTGGCGGATCGCCCGGACC
>CAXBOL010000917.1:0-2257 GCA_963977295.1 uncultured Opitutaceae bacterium | reverse complement strand
TCGCTCTACGTCAGCGAAGACGGTGATGTTTCCGCCCGGCTCAGCGCCACTTATGACGCTCTTATCACGCAACGGCTCATCCTCCAACCACGATTGGATGCGAACCTGGCCCTGCAAGACGTCCCGCGTTTTGGCATTGGCAGTGGATTCAATGACATTGAATTCGGACTGCGTCTGCGCTATGAGTTTAGCCGTGAATTCGCTCCCTACATGGGCGTGACGTGGCGGCGAGTCCTTGGGGAAACCGCCGACCTCGTCCGAGCTGGCGGGGATTCCATCAACGAAACCCGATTCGTGGTTGGTGCCCGGATGTGGTGGTAAGGACTGCATCGGCTAGGTCTATCGTAGCCAACTTTCGCTCCGTGTTCCCCGAGGCTGCACTTCACGTGAGGCAACGCGTCTATCGTCCAAGCGGGGATTGAGACCCGGAATCACATTTTTCCGTGACGATGCTCTTCAAAGGTTCGGCAAATGCGTGTGCCGTTTTTGATGTGCTTTTGACCGACGGGAGTTTTGGCGAGCTTTTCGTGGATCAAGAAGTCGACGAGATCGTCAAAACGCTCAACCGATAGATGCAGTCGGGT
This sequence comes from uncultured Opitutaceae bacterium, assembly GCA_963977295.1. Taxonomy (GTDB): domain Bacteria; phylum Verrucomicrobiota; class Verrucomicrobiia; order Opitutales; family Opitutaceae; genus Actomonas. The sequence continues at coordinate 1,673 of CAXBOL010000917.1, read as the reverse complement.
CCGTTTTTTCAGTCTGAATTTCCGTTTGATGCTCGTGCTAAGCCGAATCCAGCGATCCTTCTCTTCAGGATAGATAAGGGCGGTATAGTCTGAATAAAGTGCGCAAAGATATTCGATGTAGTTAGTCAGGTTGGCATCAGTGCCGATGCTGTTTTTCGGGTATTTGCTTTTCGGTGACGAAGCGCGCGTGGGCGGACGACTAACGTTGATCGGCGCATAGTTGTCTCCGCCAATGGCGACCGCCACCCCTCCACGGGATGCCTTCGCGTTCGTAGTTCGTGCGTGAGGCGGCTTGGGCAGAAATTTCAGCGCCTGCGCCGACATTGCCACGGTCAGCTCCACAGGTTCATTACCCTCGTGGCTGGCCTTGATTTGAGTGAGAGTTTCCGCACTGAAACGCGAGGCCCCCTTGTCCACAAGAGAGTGGCAGGTCGGACACAACAGGATCAGATTTCCGAAGCCATTTCGCTCTTTGAGTGATAGAGCGGGATCGTAACGTGGACCTCCTTTGTTGCGGGCGCGAATATGGCAGATCTCTCCAATGATCGTCTCGTGTTGAACCAATACGGCCATACATCGGGGCATGGCACATTGATTGCGCGATTTCGCAAACAGCCGCTTAATGGTGGTGGGCTCGATTGGCATGCTAGGATTTTTATTCCACGTAGCGCTTAAGCATCAGGGCGACCTCGCGTAGTTGGCGTTTGCCTTGGTCCGATGCGTTGGGCGTCGTCAGACAGTGCTCCAAATGTTCGTTGATGATTTTTTCCGACAGGGATTTGATCGCGCGCCGGGCGGAAACAAGCTGGTTGAGCACCTCCGCACAGTCATAATCACCCTCGATCATGGCTTCGACGCCTTTGAGCTGACCCGAAATTTTGCGCAGGCGAATCCGCAGCGCACGGCGGTCGGCTTCGGGATCGTCGGGGGAGTGAGACATAGCTGCATCTTGTGTTTGATTGATCCCGACTCAATCGGGAAATTGGGGCTTGCTTCAATAAGGGGTATGGGGGCATAGGCCATATATGGATTTTAACACCCTGCTCGAACAAGGTGCCGCGCATGCTTGGCTCTATTTTCCGGTGGCGATTCTGTTGGGCGCTCTGCACGGCCTCGAGCCCGGCCATTCCAAAACGATGATGGCCGCGTTCATCATCGCGGTCCGAGGAACGGTCATACAAGCCGCGCTGTTGGGGCTTTCGGCGGCACTTTCGCACTCGTTGGTGATTTGGGGTCTCGCCGCGATGGCGCTCTCTTTCGGCAGCCAGTGGAACGTCGAAGCCACTGAACCCTATTTTCAAATCGGCACGGGAGTCATCGTGATCGGCATGGCAACGTGGACGCTATGGCGCTTGCGAAAGGGTGCGCACCATCACCACGACGATCATCACCACCATTGTGAATCCAAGTCGCTTGTTTGTGCCGAAGGTTCAGTGGAGCTGAGTATTGTAGAAGACGGCGTGCCGCCACGTTTTCGGTTGTCGACGAACACGGAGACCATCGAACCGGTTGGGTTGCGCACCCTGCGGCCTGATGGGAGCACCCAGTCGTTTGAACTGATTCGGCATGCCGGTCATTGGGAGTCACGCGATACGCTTCCCGAGCCGCATGAATTTACGGTGGAGGTGATCGTGCAGGCTCCGACGAGCGAGCATATTCTCTGCGCCGAATTT
>CAXBOL010000916.1:0-2258 GCA_963977295.1 uncultured Opitutaceae bacterium | reverse complement strand
GATGCTCGCTTGGAGTTCAGGATCGATCTCGCTGAGTTGAGCGACTTCCTTTTTGGCTAACTCGGGCGAAAGGTCGAAAGTGATGTAGCTGGCGAGCAAAGACCCGCGCACGAGAGCGGCTTCGCGACTGTCGAACTTGCCGCCGATGGGTTGGTGATCGGCGTTGAAGCTCCAGGCAATGCCGCGGTGATGGAATCCGGTTTTCAGTTTCGATAACACGCAGCCATGCGACATTCCCTCGACGGATTGGCCTTGGTGGCCCTCGGGCACCGAAGCCCCGATGAACGGGAACGGCACGGTGTCGAGGCGATCGGCGAGCATTTCGTCCACGTCGTAAACCAACTCGCGCGGAATGCTGTTTTGGTTGGCGGTGAGGCCAATGCCGAGGTGGGCCATGGACCAATCGACGGCGGGCCAATGCAACGCGGTGAAACGTGCTCCGATACCGAGCGTGCTGCGACCGAGCTTGTCTCCGGCGGTCGGAAATACCGTGGCGGTTGCGTCGGCCTCGAGAATCAGGTTTTTGAGGGTTAGCAGGTTGGCCCAGCTGGCCGGAAACGCACAGGCGCCGGAGTGCAACAATACCCCGTCGGCGAGCGTATTGATCGGATCTTTGGCGGTGCTGTGCGGTGCGAGCACCCACGCGCAATCTCCGGTCCCCAAGTCTTCCCGCAATTTCCAAGTTCCCGCCGCGGTCGTGAACCCGCTCTGGGGCCAGATGTGCAACGATTCTCCTGCCACCAGACGCGCACTGAGGCTGGGCCAATCCAAACAGAAATCAGGCGACACGCACGGGTTGGTGGCGATGCGAAGATTATGGGAAACAAGGAAGGAATTGATCGCGGAGGACATGGCGGAAAAGACGGAGAACGAGGGTTTTGAGCGGGAGGGAAAATCGGGCGCGGCGCGAATGACGCGCCGCTTAGATCGTCATCGATTGGAAGCCACCATCGACGACGACTTCGGTGCCGGTGACGAAGCTGCTGGCCGCGGAACTGGCGAGGAACAGCGTCGCGCCGATGAGCTCTTTGGACTCCCCAAATCGTTTCATCGGCGTGTGGCCCATGATGGATTGGATGCGGTCAGGCGTGAGCACTTTGCGGTTCTGCTCGGCGGGAAAAAAGCCGGGCACGATGAGGTTGACGCGAACCTTGGTCGTGGCCCATTCCCGGGCGATGTTCTTGGTGAGATTGTGCACCGCGGCTTTAGAGGCCGAGTAGGTGAAGACGCGCGAAAGGGGCAGGCGGGCGGAAGCTGAACCAATGTTGATGATTGAGCCGCCGTCAGGCGCTTTGAGCAGGTGTTCGCCGAAGACCTGACACGCGATGAGGACGCCCTTCACGTTGGCGGCCATGATGCGATCAAACTCTTCTTCCGCGATTTGGAGCACGGGAGTGGGCGAGTTCACGCCGGCCCCGTTGATCAGGACGTCGATGCGGCCGCTGCGCGCCAGCACGGCATCGCGCAAGGTCTCGAGATCCGCTCGACTGGTGGCATCCGCGGGATGAAACCAGGCCTTGCCCCCCGCGGCGGCGATCTTCTCGAGGCGAGCGGCGGCTTTGGTCTCGTTGCGACCCACCAGCACGACTTCGGCGCCGGCGCCGGCCAGGCCCTCGGCCATGGCGCCGCAGAGCTCTCCCGTGCCGCCGATTACGACCGCGACGCGGCCTTGAAGAGAGAAGAGAGATTCGAGATAGGAGTTGCTCATAATGGTGGGAAAAGGGGAAACCTTAGAGTAGCAACCGGGGGCAATTTTACGCAGGCGAAAAACCGCATAAGGATTTACATTTTGCGCAGGTTCGTGGAGCGTGGTCGGCATGCCGGAAGACCGCCGCAAACGAGTTGGAATCATGTTGTCGATGGACACGGAGCATTGGCATGGCGTCTTGCAGGGACTGGCCGATGGCTTCCGGGCTGCCCCCCATATCCAAGTGTTGAAATTGTCGCGTCCGCCCAAATTCGAACTGACAGCGCTGCGGCGGATGAAACTCGACGGGTTGATCACGCGGATCGTTTCCCACGCGGATGAGGAGATCTTGGCGAACGCGGGCATTCCGGTGGTCAACGTCTCGGGGCGATTTGCGGCGTCACATTTGACCAATGTCATCAACGATGATGAGCGCGTGGGGGCGTTGGCGGCGGCGTTTTTCCGGCGGCGGGGTTATGTGAGTTTTGGCTTCTGTGGGGTGGAGCGCCATCGATCGTCGCGGCTGCGTCGCCAAGGATTCTTAAACGCCCTGCGCGCGGACGACATTGTG
>CAXBOL010000915.1:0-2261 GCA_963977295.1 uncultured Opitutaceae bacterium | reverse complement strand
CTCATTCTTTTTTCAAGTTTGGCGATAGCCGGATATCTGGCGGCCGCGGTGGCGTTGACGTGGTGGCTGGGACGGATGCCGTTTAATCGGGTGAGTTTCTTCGATGTTGCCTTGCCGTGGCGTTGGTCGGGGATGAACGCACTTCGCGGCGACGGCTTTAGTGCCCGAGGGCTGAAGGAGCTTTCCGACGAACAGTTTCAACGGGGTATTTTTTATCTGGGCCGAGGGTTGGGCTTACAGCCGAACAACCCGGAGGCGCGGATGGCCTTGGCCTCGTTTTATGCCAAGGGAAATTATTACGATGGGGTGAGTCGCACGGTGAAGCCGCAATTCAAGTTTGGGTTTTCCTCTGAGTTAGCGAAACTCTATCTGCAACAAGCAGGTGCGGCCGATGATAGCGGTGCGGTGCTGGCGTTTGTCGATGAGTGGCGAGATCGCGAAGAGTTGACCCCCGAAGATCGGGAACTGCTCGGGGATTGGTCCTACCGCACGCGGATGCATTTGGATGAGCCGGCCGAAGCTTTGGCGGCCATTGATCTGCCGGAATTTTGGAGTGAGCAGTGGACAGCCAAACGGGTGTCAGCGTTGCTGAAGTTGAAGCGGTTCGATGACGCTTGGACCTTGGCTGCAGGAATGCGTCCAGCGATTCCCGGTATGTTTCCCCTCGCTCGTCGCACCCAAGCAATGGTGTTGAGTCGGCGGGGAGATTTGGTGGGCTTGAAGCGCGTGTTGGATAGTCTAATCGACGAAGCCACTATGTCTCCTGAAGCGTGGATCTTTGCGGTGGAGCAGACGGCGTTGGGAAATTTTCACGATGAATCGGCCCAGTATTTGGCGGGATTTTTTCGGCGTTTCGGCGCTCAGCCGGAGGCGGTCAACGGGCTGCTGATGCGACTAATCGAAACGAAAAACATCGCCGTAGTGAAAGCGGCGGCGGCGCTGGCGAAGGATTGGCAAACCCCGTCAGTGACCACTCAGGTGGGCCTGGGGCTTTTGTGGGTGGGGGCGGGAGAGTGGCGACTCCTGCAGGAGGATTGGCCGGCCGACACCGCAGTTGCCCCGGAATTGGCGGGGGTCGCTCGGCTGATGCAAGGGATCTTGGACGCGATCGGACCGGAGGCGAACGACGAGGCGTTGCGGGCGTTGCTCAGCGCCAGCCGATTCGGTTTAATCGTCTACCGCGAACTGACGCGTGGCATGGCCGAAGTGGAACGTTGGGATCTGGTCAAATTGGTGGCGGATACGGGCAACCGTTACTTCCCCCACAGCCCCTTTTTCTTGGATTATCAAAGTCAGGCCGAAGCGCGGTTGCAGGAGGTCGTGCCTGACGTGCGTTTGACCGAAGCGGTGGCGGAGGTCAGTCGGCAATATGGCGAATCCGACATCCCGGCGTTAAAGTTCGAATTACGAAAACTCGTCGCGGACGAGAAATGGGATGACGTGGAATCGATGGTGCGCCGAGTGCGGCGACAACGCCCGGCTTGGCTCAATCAAGTCGACGCGGCCCTCGATGACGCCGATGCTCGGGCAGGGGCGGCGAGAGGTGACGTTTCGAGACTCATCCGGCTGGCACCGGCCGTGCTCCGTCGCGACGGAAAATTGGCGGAGTGGTTCACTGACCAGGCTGAACTCGCGATCGCGGCGGGCAACAAAAGCCAAGCCAAAGCCCTGCTCGAAGCGGTGCTCGCAGAGGAGAAATTCTATCACCGGGCTCGCACGATTTTGAAGGCATTGACGGCAGTGCCGAAGGAAGAAGAACCGGAGGCTGAGGTGCCGGAAACCAAGGAGGCCCTACCGGAAGTTTAACCCTCGGGGGGCGGGTTCGATTGTGAGGTGGCACGCGCCTGAAAGTGTTGAGCGCTTTCGTCCCGGCGCACCAGCCGTTCATGGTGCGCTGGCGCCGTTTTTCCTGAGTGAGTTGAGATCGCGCCTCGACTGCCTACGAGTGCGAGGATGAGCGACCGAGTGCATGATGAAGTGGTGGTGCGGATGCCGCCGCCGAAGGTGGAAGACAATAAGTCCGCGAAGGGGTGGCTGTTTATCTTGACCATGGCCTTGGGGGGTGCGGTGGCGGGCTATTTCGGGGCCAAGTCGATGACGGTTTGGCTGATGCCATTGGACAATTGGGGGATGAAAATTGGCGCCATCGTCGCGTTGCCCTTCACGTGGTTGGTGGTGGTGGGGTGGCATGAATTGGGTCATCTCGTGGGGGGCTGGTTGGGGGGCGGTAAATTTCTACTTTGGGTAGTGGGTCCGCTTAA
>CAXBOL010000914.1:0-2276 GCA_963977295.1 uncultured Opitutaceae bacterium | reverse complement strand
TGCCGCAGGCCCTCGCCCTCACCGCCGAGGCCGAAACGCTGGCCCGACTCTATCTCAAAACGCTGGCGGCCGGGCAGCCTCATATTTTACCCGACGACGAAATGGACCGTGTCATCGAGCGGTTCAAAGACTTTGGTTACGGTCCCCTCTAATCCTCCTCCACCATGAAATACCCCCGCCTGACCCTTGCCTTGGTTACCCTGATTTCGGGATTGAACCTGGGTGCGCATGAAAATCATCAGTCTGAATTAGCCCAGGAAATGTCGCAGCTCGCTGAGGCCTTCCTCGCCTCCCTCAACGACGAAGATCGCGCCCAAGCCTCCCTACCGTTCGAAACGACGGAACGGGAAAATTTCCACTACGTGCCGCTGGTGCGCAAGGGCATGACCATCAAATCGATGAAGGCCACCCAACGGGCTGCGGCATTGCGTTTACTCAACAGCGCACTGAGCACCTCCGGCTCATTCAAAGCCGCCCAAATCATGGCCTTGGAAAAGGTGCTGCACGAGCTGGAGAATCAAAATCCGAAACGAGACCCCGAGCTCTACTACGTGACGATCTTTGGCGATCCCGCCAAAACTCCATGGGGCTGGCGCTTTGAAGGCCACCACCTGTCGGTTAATCAAACCATCACCCACGAAGGAATCTCCGGCACCCCGCTTTTCTTCGGCGCCAATCCCGGGCATGTGGCCGCTGGCGAACAGGCCGGCTTACGCGTGCTGGGCGAAGAAGAGGACATGGGCCGCGCGTTCGTGCTTTCCCTGAGTGCCAAACAACGCCAGACCGCCGTAATCGATTCGGCTGCGATCCGCGAAATTCTGACCGGCCAGAACTCTGAGGTTTCCTCCTTGGACCACGACGGCATCCCGTTCAGTGAGCTCAGCACCGCTCAACAAAAACAATTGCGGAAGCTCCTCCAATACTACCTCGATCGCCACGAACAGCCGATTGCGCAAGAGTCCCTCGACCGCATCGAAGCCCACGGGATGGAGAACCTTGTTTTTGCCTGGGCCGGGTCCATCGAACTTGGGGAGAAACACTACTACCGCATTCAAGGCCCGTCATTTGTGGTCGAATACGCCAACACCCAAAACAACGCCAACCACCACCACACCGTCTTTCGCGATTTCACGCACGACTTCGGACGCGATGTGCTACGGGAGCACTACCGCAATTCGCACTAAGCCGAAGCTTGGTAGACTACATTTCGACTAGGCCCTCCGCCGCGGCCATGGTGAATCACCACGGCATCTGATCGAGCAAAGCCTGATACTGGACCGCGGTCAGATCCGTGAAATCAACTCGTCGGTAGGTGCGAACTCGAGGAGTGCGCGGCGGATAACGCCCCTGCGCAAACATTTCGTTAAATCCCCAAAACCGAGCTGGAGCGCTGTAGTAGCGGATCCCCCACGGCTCGTCCGCCACGCGACTTTCAAAGAGCGCGACCATCGATCCTCGAATCGCCAGCGTGCCGTTCCACGTCTCCAACAAACGGGGGAAATTGTGGGCGCCACCGCTATTCTGTTCAGAGCCGTTTTTGTTGGAAGGCACGACTCCCGTGAGCATGGCGGCGGCGATTTCCGTATCAGCGCCTTGCAATTTGGTCGACGTGCTACTGACCGAACCACTGGAGCTCGGAATTTTAGAGGTGGGATCGCTGGCGGGCTTGACGCTGGAGCTGATGCCATCGCGCCAGTTCGAGTTACTGGGATTGGAAGTCGCCCAACTTGAACTGTAGGCACTGGAGCTGTGTCGATTCGCACTCAGGGCATCGTTCCAGCCCGCATTTTGGTAACCACTGCCATTAAACTCCGGCTGTGAAAGGATCGTAATCGCATCGGCCGCGATCGCGACCGGAACCTCGCTGGCGTTCTCCGGGTAACGAGAACTATTGGTCGAACTACTCGCCGAGGTATTGATCACCCCGTCGGCATTCAAGTGACCCAGCACATACATCGCATCATTGGTCGCTAGAGTTAATCCTTCCCTCGAGGAACCCACTGGCGTAGTTGCCACTTGACCACGACCATTGATCAGTCGCACCCCCGAATCTTTCCGAATCTCGGCGTCGATTGATTCGATGTAGATCGCTCCGTTCCAGTCACCCGACGAAAAGTTGGCGATGTTATTCTTGGAGCTGAGCGCCACGGAGGATTTCGAATTCGAGCGATAAGTGGAGTCACTCGAAGAACTATCATAGTCGTAAATGCTCGTGGCACTAGCCGAGTTCACCGTCCAATCCACCGCCATTTTCAGCGCCGTCATATCCACTTCCA
>CAXBOL010000913.1:0-2280 GCA_963977295.1 uncultured Opitutaceae bacterium | reverse complement strand
GTCTTTGTGCGCCGCGTCATCGCGGGAGCCGCCGACCGGAGCTACGGTATCCAAGTCGCGCGCTTGGCCGGGTTACCCGGCACGGTAATCAATCGGGCAAAATCCATCCTGAGCAAACTAGAATCCGACGACACCTCGATCGAACTCACCGCCCCGCAAGCCAAGCCCCGCAAGAAGATCACGGTAAAAGCCCAAGACGATTCGCAGCTCAACCTACTGTAGCTCAAGTCAGTCGAATTAGGTTTCAATACGACGGACTAATCGTCATCGCGAGGGGATGCCATTTTCCGCGTTGGGACTTTCCGCTCCGATTATAAGTGCCGTTACGGCGCAAAACTACCTCGCGCCCACCCCGGTGCAACGCGAGGCGATTCCGGCGGTTTTACGAGGCGCCGATGTGTGGGCCCAAGCTCAGACTGGATCCGGTAAAACGGCGGCCTTTGCCCTGCCCATCCTGCAAACCTTGATGGACTCGCCGCCCCACTCCCGACGCGAAATTGGGGTATTGGTCGTCGTCCCGACTCGGGAACTTGCAACCCAAATCGCCGAGTCGTTTAACATCTACAGCGAGTTCTATCCCTACGGACTCAAAATCGTTACCGCCATCGGGGGCGTTTCCATCAATCCGCAGATGATGGATCTGCGCGGCGGCGCCGACATCGTGATCGCCACTCCCGGCCGCCTGTTGGATCTGGTCGACCACAACGCGCTGCGGCTCAACACCGTAAGTGTAGTGGTCTTTGATGAGGCCGACAAACTGTTTGATCTCGGCTTCGCGGAAGAACTGGGACGCATGATTCCACTCCTGCCAAAGGATCGTCAGACCTTGCTGTTTTCAGCCACGTTCCCGCCGGAAGTCAGCGCGCTGGCCGAATCCGTGTTGCGCGATCCGGTGCGAATCGAGATCGCCGCCAGCGCCGCGACCACACCGATCATCATTGAACGTGCCATCGAAGTGGATACGCCCCGCCGCACCCAATTGCTGATCCATTTGATTGCCGAAAATGGGTGGGATCAGGTGCTGGTCTTTGTGGCGACCAAATATTCCACCGGCCACGTGGCCGAGAAACTGCGCCGGGCCGGACTCACCGCGGGTTCGTTGCATGGCGAGCTCAGTCAGAGCGCCCGGGTGCAGGCGATGACCGATTTCAAAGCCAAGACCACCCAGGTGCTCGTGACGACCGATCTTGCCGCGCGTGGAATCGATTTCACCCAACTGCCCGCCGTCGTGAATTACGATCTGCCGCGGTCGGTCGTGAGTTATACGCATCGCATTGGGCGCACGGGCCGCGCGGGTGAAACCGGCACGGCCATCAGTTTCGTCAGCTTGGATACGTTTGCGCATTTTCAACTCATCGAGAAGCGCTGCGAGCGCGTGATCCCACGGGAGGTCGTGCCGGGATTCGAACCCAACGCCCTACCGTCAATCGGACCGAAACCCACCGGGGGCATCAAAGGCAAACGCAAGAGCAAGAAAGACAAGTTGCGCGAGGCCGCCGCTCGCGCCGCGGGCAGGTCCGGCGCGGATACCAATACGGACCAATTGTCGCAGTAGGAGTCGTGGAACCCAATGCAGGAGGGGTGTAATACCAATCACGCTTATGATTTAGACTTTAACGCAAGGCCTCGAAGACGCCAAGGCCGCCACTAAGCAACTTGGCTACAAAGTTTTGCGTTCTTATTGGCTTGGCGTCTTGGCGTTGTATTCAGTCTAATTTGATCGAGCTGTTGGTATAAAACCCCTCCCTAACTCAAGCCATCACCCTTATCCCTTCCGCTCCGCGACGTAGAGCGTGTAGGCGGCGCGTTTGGCGCGTTCGTGCACCTTGGCGGGCACGGCGGTCACGACAAATCCCACCTTTTCCAGGCGAGTCTGAAATGCAGCGTCCGCTTGGGCGGACCAGAATACTGCGCGCCCTCCTTTATTCAGCGCCTCGAACACGGCCCGCAGCCCGGCCACGCCATAGAGCCGGTGATTACTCGGGGTCACCATGGCGATCGGACCGTTGTCCAGATCGAGCAGGATGGCGTCATAAGTCTGGGGCTGACTGGCGAGAATGTGGTCGACCGCATCACCGGCGACTGTGGTCACATTTGGCGCCCCGAGCGCGTGGCCGTTCAACTCGGCTAGGAAGCTCTGATTCCATTCGATCACAGCGGGAACCAGTTCCACCACTTCGATCAAGACTGCCGGACCAGCGATCGTGACGACGCTCTTGAGCGTGAATCCGAGTCCCAATCCTCCGATCATCACTTTCGCAGGACTGTTAGGGGCGAGAT
>CAXBOL010000912.1:0-2282 GCA_963977295.1 uncultured Opitutaceae bacterium | reverse complement strand
TAACGCCACGCCTTGGGTCGGGCAGCCCGTCTCAAATGCGGTATTCTGACGTAATACGACCAACGAGACCATCGGGCGTTGCACCGCGGGATTGTCCCACCAACGCCAAGCTGCCTGTCGAGCGTTGACGAAGTCCCTGACCTCGTCAGAGCCGCTGTGCATCCAAGTTTCGCCGCGACTCGCGGTGTCGTGTCGGACCGCGACCACCCAATTGTGCTCCATCGCCCGTAGCCATCCTTCCCACGTCGGCTCCGTCGCCAGAAAAAGTGTGCGAAACCCTGTGGTCATATCGCTGAACCACCAAGGCTCGCTACCGTGCGCATCCTGCAAACCGATAAACGGAATCTGCCCCCGCCATCGTTGAAGGAACGGTTCCGTATTGGTGAAGTCGGGATTGCCGAAATGAAACGTGCTGATTGCCGCAAACCCGCCTCGCTCCATCGAGTCATCGAGGAGCATTCGCACCAATTCTTCGTTCTCGCCAAATTGCCAAATCAGGCGCCCGTCTCCGGCCTGCAACGGATCCAACCGCCGCGTCCGAAACTCCGGCCAACTGACGACGCCTTGGTTGCCCATTGACGGTCCGATGTCTCCTTCCGCCGGTGCCACAATATCACTGGTGTGACTGTAGGTGCCCATCCCGGGGAAATCCACCCACGTGCCATATTCCTCGTTGGCGCGAAAAAACTGCACGGCCGCCGTTTGCTGGGCGGCGGTTTGGCGCACCGCATCGAGCCACTCTGGTTTGGCGTTTTTGGCCCCCCATAAATCAATTTTAAGGGCTTGGGCCAGCGCGACGGCTTCCGTTGGGCTCCCTGCTCCATGGGCTTCAATTTGAATCGAGAACACTCGGAGATTGTGCGGTAACTCGCGCCGACGCGAAGGCGACGGACGAGGCAAGGCAGTCATCTCCCCCGAGGCCCCCAGCGCGTCCAACGCATCGAGGGCGTAATAGGTCGCGAGCGGATTACTTTGCCACCCCGCCCGATCTCCAAATCCGCCGTCCGCATTCGCCAAGGAAAGCAACCAAGCCAGACAGGCATCGCGATCGAGTGGCTCTCCTCCCAGGAACTGCAGCGCTCTCAGCGCCGCGCGGGTGTAAGCCACATCATCCACGCCGCCAAGAGCCGGGTTCGGTTGATAGGTAAATCCGCCGCTCGCCTGTTGACACTGCTGCAGCCACAAAATCGTTGCTGCCCGATTTGAGGGCATTTGCCCCATGAGTATCGCCGCCTGCAGGCCCCACCACGTGTTCATCACGTGGCCATCGCTACCGTCTGCGGCCGGCGTATTGTTGAAGGTTCCGTTATTGCGGCGGCGGCTGACCAAATAATCGGTAAACGCCGGTCTTAACCCATTCATCGGGAGACCGAGTAGCGCATGGCATTGCACGAGTCCCATTTCCGATTGGAAAACAGGGTATCCATTTCGCTCATACTGCTTCAAGTAATCAAGCGGAGTCGTCATGTCCGCGATTCGTTCGCGGAACTCGCTGGTTACCGCGTCCAGCCACACCAACGCTTGCACTTGTTGATACTCAAAAATTCGACGCTCCTGTTCGAGTTTCTTGAGTTCACGGGGATGATGAGTGCGGACATACTCCGCCAATTTGGTCCGCCGCGGGGGCTCACGATTTAACAAGCGGTAGCTCCCGATCACGGCAAACGTCGGGGTCAGATGGGAACGCAGTTGATCCGCAAATGCATACCCGTCATCCCCGCGGGCCAGACCTTCGAGGTATTGAACCACGCGGTCAACTCCTCGCCCCGCTTCGTCCCCGGCATCAAGCTGGGCCCATGTGCGTGGCAAAACACTTAAGGCGCTGGCGGAGGCCAGACCTTTGAGCAAAGTTCGGCGGTTAAAGGACGCTGCGGGGGGAAGAGACATGGTGATTTAGAGGGGGGGGCGGGCCAAGGGGGGAGCGCGAGTCGTGACGATGAAACTGGAAACTTGTCGCCGCAACGAGACGAAAGTCTTTCACCGTTGATGGAAATACGGACCCGATCCGCCCGAAATCTCGTTCGCGTTTTAGTCTTCGGCTCGGTTGGTTCGGTTCAGTCAATTTTAGCGCAAACTTGAACTTACCCATGAAACCCATCGACGGATATCATTTGATCGAACCTTCGGACTTAACGTGGCGACCTTCGAACAAGATGCTCATCCCTAATGCCGACTATCTGGAGCGGACGGGCAGTGAGATTCTTGGAGTTCGTCTGTGGCGCCTGCCCCCGAAGTCAGCCAATACCTTGATTTTTGTTTGCGCTGGTTGGGCACTATTCCTG
>CAXBOL010000911.1:0-2288 GCA_963977295.1 uncultured Opitutaceae bacterium | reverse complement strand
CACATTGGTCCGGCTCGCGGGGACATCCAGCACTGGCGCTTTGATTCCCTCGACCTTGCTGCCTATCTTAAGGCCGGCCCCAACGTCATCGCCGCGCAGGTGTGGAACTTTGGCACCGAGGGTCCCGTCGCCCAGGAAACCGATCAAACCGCGTTCATTCTGCAAGGCAACTCTACGGCAGAATCCGTGGTCAACACCGACCGTTCATGGCGCGTGTTTACCAATCCCGCCTACACGCCCATTACCGGCTTCGGCGGCACGCTTCAGACCTACATTGTCGTTGGTCCCGGCGATGATGTCGATGCATCGAAATACCCGTGGGGGTGGGCTGACCTTACTTTCAACGATCAAGATTGGTCCTACGCCACCACGCTGCGCAATGGCGCTCCCCGAGGGATCTCCACCGATGGCAAATGGTTGCTTGTGCCCCGGCAGATTCCGCTGATGGAAGAGTCGCCCGTCCGACTCCGAAACGTCCGCCAGACCGAAGGGATCGACGCCACGGATGCCTTTCTCACCGGCAGTGCCCCACTCACCATTCCCGCTCATTCCGCCGCCACCCTCCTGCTCGATCAGGGCGAAATCACCACTGCATTTCCCGAACTGTTGACTACGGGGGGACGCGGTAGTCACGTCACACTCACCTACGCCGAAGCCCTCTATGACGGCCCTCTCGCTTCCGATAAAACCAAATCCCATCGCGACATCGTAGACGGCAAATTCATCCGAGGTTTTAAAGACACCTTCCGACCCGACGGCGGCCATGGTCGCCGCTTCCGCCCCCTGCGCTGGCGCACGTGGCGCTACCTGCAACTTCAGATCAAGACGGCGGACGAAGCACTCACACTCGACGATTTGAGGGGCGAATTTTCCGCGTATCCGTTCGTTGAGCACGCCCGATTCAACACCTCCGATCCCACGCTCTCGGCCATCTGGGACATCGCTTGGCGCACGCTTCGCACGGGCTCTCACGAGATTTTCACCGATAGTCCCTTTTACGAACAACTCAGCTATGTCGGCGACACCCGCATCGAAGCCTTGGTCTCACTCTATGTCAGTGGGGACGATCGCCTCATGCGTAAATCGATCGAAGCCTTTGGCGAACGTCGCAATTCCAATGGACTCACCACGTCCCGTTGGCCGGATTCACGCCACCAAATCATCCCTCCCTATTCGCTGGTTTGGATCAGCATGGTCCACGACTATTGGCAACTCCGCGATGATCCCAACTTCGTCGAACAACGCCTTCCCGCCGTGCGCGAAGTGCTGCGTTATTTTGCCGAACATTCCGATCCGACCACCGGCTCGTTTACGGGCCGGGAATGGTGGAACTTCGTCGATTGGATCGAGGCTTGGGGCAAGGACCCGGTCACCGGACTCGGCGGGGTCCCACCCCGCGATGCCACTGGCACCTCTGCCATTCTCGACCTGCAACACGTCTACACCCTGCAACACGCTGCGGCGCTTTTCGCCGCATTCGGCTGGGACCACGATGCGCGCATGGCCCGGGAGCGCGCGGCAAAAATTCGCGCCCAAGTGGTGAGTTCCTGCTGGGACGATTCGCGCCAACTCTTGGCCGATACCCCGGATAAACTGACCTTCAGCCAACACGCCAATACCTTCTTCATTCTCACCGCCGGCGAAGAGAAATCCCACCTCACCGCACTCGCCCGCCGCGTGCGCGATGAACCTGATCTGACCCCGGCCACGTTCTATTTCGCGTTCTACACGCACCAAGCGCTCGTCGACGCCGGGCTCGGTGACGACTACCCCAATTGGCTGAATCCATGGCGCGGCGTGTTAGCCGAAGGGCTCACCACCGTGCCGGAGAAACCTACCGCCGACACCCGGTCCGACTGCCACGCGTGGGGATCCCATCCCGTCCTCGGCATGCTCACCACCGTCTGCGGCATCACCCCACTCGAGCCCGGCTTCAAATCCGTGCGCATCGCCCCCCATCTTGGGCCCCTCAAATTTGCCCGTGGCTCCATCCCGCATCCCCTTGGCGAAATCGCAGTGGATCTCACCCGAAGCGGATCCACCGGAATCACCGGAACCATCACGCTCCCTCCCGGCTTGACCGGCCAGTTCGAATGGAAAGAGCAGATCCTGTCGCTCGGATCCGGGGGGACTCCGGTCAAATTTTGAATAACCACTGATCGCCGCTCACCCGTCACCAGTCGCGACCGGGCGGGTGGAATCAGAGCTCCATTCGCTCCAAGAACCCGCGTAAAGTTTGGAGCCCGTCAGGCCCGCGTGTTCCATCGCCAATAAATTGACGCATGCCG
>CAXBOL010000910.1:0-2297 GCA_963977295.1 uncultured Opitutaceae bacterium | reverse complement strand
CCGCTTCAACTTGGCGGTGCCATGCCCCCAGTCGGCATCGCAATGGAACACCTGTCCATTGGCATGCACCCCCGCATCCGTGCGCCCACTGCCGTGAATCCGAATCGGCTGTTTGAACAACTCCGTCATTCTGGCCTCGATACAGTCTTGGATGCCCAAGCCGTTGGTCTGGCTCTGCCAACCGGAAAAATGCGTGCCATCGTAGGCGCAGACCACCTTCCAGCGCGTCAGCGCGCCACCTTCGCTCACAGCTCAACCTCCGGCAGGATTGGAGGGAATCGTTGATCCAGGTAGTCCTGCAGAATCAGGGCTGCGGCACGGGAATCCACGATGCCAGAGGAGCGCAACTCGCGCAAACGATGTTTCGGCAACGTCGCCTCCGCCGCATGGGAGGTCAGGCGCTCGTCCACCAAGTGAACGGGCAACCCGGTGAATTGACCCAACCGCCCCGCAAACGCCTCGGCTTCCTTCGCCTTCGGACCGACCGAGTCGTCCATGTTCAATGGATACCCGACCACCAGTTCGTCCGCCCGTTGGCGTTTGATCGTGGCAAGCAAGGCCTCCCAGCGCGCCGACTCCGTCGTGTCGCAGAGCGCGGGAATCGGTGAAGCCAGTCCAAGCTCGTCCCCCGTCGCCAGACCGATTCGTTTGGTGCCGGGGTCGATGCCAAGAAAACGCATAAGCGAAAAAGCGAGGCAGGCTTTGATCTAAAGGTAGTCGGCAGCGTTGGCCAACGAGCCCACCTGTTTGAGCAAGGCCTTGATCTCTTGCGCTTTGTCTTTCGGACAGACCAAGGTCGCATCAGGCGTATGCACCACGATCAAGTTATCCGCGCCCACCACGGTCACGAGGTGATTGCCTTCGCTGAAGATGATATTGCCGGCCCCTTGTTCGACCAACGTTTTGCCCCGCGACACATTACCCGCCGTATCGGGTTTATAATGACGCGCGACCGCCGGCCAGGCGCCGACATCGTCCCAATCAAACGACGACTCCAACATCACCACGTTGGTTGATTTTTCCAGCAGCGCGTAGTCGACCGAGATCTTCTCAAGCGTGGGATAAACCTTCTTCAAGACCGGGCCGAGTTTGCGTCCCTTCGCCAGCGCTTCGCGGATGGGATTGAGTCCGGCATCGAGCACCGGAGCGAATTGAGCGATCGCAGATTCAACGACCGGCACACTCCAGACGAACATGCCTGCATTCCAAAAATAATCACCGGACTTGAGGTATTTTTTCGCCGTCTTCAGATCTGGTTTTTCCACGAAGCGTTTCACGCGACTGACCTCCCGGCGCTTGAAGCTGCGCCACTTGTCGCCGCGTTGCACATAGCCAAATCCCGTGGCCGGTTCGTTGGGCGTGATGCCGATCGTGACCATCACTGGCTCAGCCGCCGCAGCGGCAAACGCTGCATTCAAATCGGCCTGATACTTCTTGCCGTTGTGAATCACGTGGTCGGCCGGCAGCACCGCAAACACCCCATTCGGATCCCGCGCTCCCACAATCGCCGCCGCGAGTCCAACAGCAGCCGCCGTGTCGCGCCCGACCGGCTCCGCGATCACGTTTTCCTTGGGTAGAGCCTTACATACGGCCCGCACCCCTTTTTCCTGCACCGCACTGGTGATGACAAATATCTGCTCCACCGGCACAATGGGTAGCACACGTTCAATCGTTTGGGTCAGTAGCGGCGCATCGCCCACGACCGGCAATAAATGCTTCGGACGCGCGGCACGACTCTGCGGCCAAAAGCGTTCTCCTTTACCCCCGGCGATAATTACAATGTAAGGTTTTGCCATAGGGGAGAAATCCAAAGCCAAACCGCTGCGGCCGCAATTAATCATTTGCGAACCGAGGAATTCGAGGGTGTGTTGCGCCCTTCCATGCAGCCCTTAACGACCGCCGAACTCGCTCGCTACAGCCGTCACGTGCTGTTACCCGAAATCGGCATCGAAGGACAAACGCGACTGAAGCACGCCAAAGTATTGATCGTCGGTGCGGGTGGATTGGGCAGTCCGGCGGCGCTTTACCTGGCCGCAGCCGGAGTCGGCACCATTGGCTTGGCTGATTTTGACCGGGTTGAGGCCCACAACCTCCACCGACAACTCTTGCACCGCGATGCGGCGATCGGTCAGAGCAAAGTCGCATCTGCCGCCCAGCGTTTGATGGAGATCAACCCGTTTTTGACCGTTCATACCCACGGCGATGGGGTCACCGCCGCCAACGCCGAAGCGCTCTTCAAAGCCTACGATGTGATCGTGGATGGCACCGATAATTTCGGGTCCCGCTACCTCAACAAC
>CAXBOL010000909.1:0-2301 GCA_963977295.1 uncultured Opitutaceae bacterium | reverse complement strand
CAACGCCACCACGGCTCCAGTGCTCAGCGCCAGTGTCGACCGTTTGGTTCAAGGTCAACTCGCGCCCGAACTCGCCCTCGATGTGCTCCTCGCCGCTGAGTCTTCCTCCGACCCCTCGATCAAGGCATCTCTCGCTCGATACAACGCCACCAAGGACGCCGGTGATCCGCTATCGCCTTATCTCGAAACCCTCCAGGGCGGCGATTCAGGCCGAGGACAGACCGTATTCGAAACGTCGGTCGTCGCCCAATGCACGCTCTGTCATCGCGTCGGTCGCGACGGCAGCAACGTTGGCCCCCGCCTCAACAAGATCGGTGAGAAAACCCCACACTACTTGTTGGAATCACTCGTCAATCCCGGCGCGGTCGTGGCGATGGGATTCGGTGTCACCACCGTGACCCTACAAAACGGCTCCGTGATCGCTGGCACTCTCCTCGCCGAGAACGCCAACACCACTACGATCAAGCTGGCCGACGGCACCGAACAAAAAATCCCTCGTGCCACCATCGCCAATCGCACGCCGGAAATGTCGGCCATGCCCCCCATGGGAACCCTAATCAGCAAACTGGAACTCCGCGATCTGCTTGCCTACCTCCAGACCCTGAAATAAAACCAAAACCCCTGCGTTAAAGGACCATCCACCGAACATTGAAAGAGGAACGAAATGGTTGGTTCACTCCTCCTTGCGACCCTCTTTGTTTCCTCTGTTTCCTGTAAAATCTGATTGTGGTCGGGCTGACGGTGTAATCTTGCGCTGTCTCGCTCTCGGCCCCCCACCGACTACGCTTATGCGCCAACTCATCTCCTTTTCGCGGGTCGCAACCGTGCTGGCCCTCGTTTCGTCTCCCCTCCTCGCCAAGGTCACCTTCGCGCCCCTGTTCCAAGACGGCGCCGTGCTCCAACGCGAAACCCCATTGCCCATCTGGGGCACCGCTGATCCTGGTGAGGTCATCGAAGTCAACATCCTCGGCCGCTTCGGTTCGGCGGTGGCCAATGAGGCGGGACAATGGCGCCTCACCCTTCCGCCTCTCCCGGCCACCTCGATCCCGATGACACTCGACTACGTCGATGCCACCGGGAAACACCAACTCACCAATATCTTGGTCGGCGACGTCTGGCTCTGCGGTGGACAATCCAACATGGAATTTCCTCTCCGCAGTGTGAACGACGCTGAGGCCGAAATCGCCGCCGCCGACTACCGATTCATTCGCCACATCAAAATCGGTCGTAACATCGCCCGCGACCCCATCACCACCGCATCCGGCACGTGGGTCACCTGCACGCCGGAAACCGCCCCCCATTTCACCGCCGTGGGCTACTTCTTCGCCCGCGACGTTTACGCCCAAACGAAAATCCCCATCGGCTTGGTCGATAGCAACTGGGGCGGCACTTCAGCCGAAGCGTGGCTCCCCCCGTCCGCTTACGACGACCTCTCCCTCCGCGTCGCCGCCACCTCGCACCAAGCCGTCGCTTTTCAGGGCATCGCCGATCGTCTCGCCGACTACCAAGCCAAACTCGAAGCGTGGACCGCCGAGCCCGGCGACGCCAAGAAACCTGGCGCCCCCTGGACCCCCGGAGCCGAAAACCACGCCCTCGTCCTCAACAACGCCATGATTGCCCCCCTCGCGCCTTACGCCCTGCGCGGCGTCATTTGGTATCAGGGCGAGGCCAACGCTGATGAGCCCGCGACTTATCGCGAGATTTTCGGCGGCGTCATCCAGGCATGGCGCACTCAATTCGAGCAACCCGACTTGCCGTTCTACTGGGTGCAACTCGCCAATTGGGGCGGTGGCGATCCCGACGACACCGACTGGGCCTTTCTCCGCGAAGCGCAGACGCAGACCCTCGAGCTACCCTACACTGGCCAAGCCATCACCATCGATATCGGGGAACGAGACGACATCCACCCTCGCAATAAACAGGACGTGGGCAACCGCCTCGCCCGTCTCGCCCTTGCTCGCACCTACGGTCATGAAATCGCGGATACAGGCCCCACCTTCACTTCGGCCGACGTGGACGGCCCGACGATCACCGTCAGTTTCGACCACGCGACCGGGCTTCACCCCAAGGACGGCGCCCCACCGCTCGGTTTCGAACTCGCCGGCGCAGACGGTGTCTTTCATCCAGCCACCGCGACCCTTGACGGAAATCGCGTAATCCTGACCGCCACCGAAGTGGCCCACCCCCTTTACGTGCGCTATGCGTGGTATCGACACCTCGAGGTCAATCTGCTCAACGCCGACGACCTGCCGGCCGCGCCCTTCCGGACCGACACGTTTTGATAACCAACGTCTAGAATAA
>CAXBOL010000908.1:0-2306 GCA_963977295.1 uncultured Opitutaceae bacterium | reverse complement strand
TGAATGATTTGGACTATAGAAAGGTAGGGACGGACCGCCGGGCCGTCCGCAGTGGTGTGGCGAGGGAGTTTTTCTGGAGCCATCAGCCTGATGGCGCGCCCAGCGGTCACGCCCAACCTCAGAACAAATTGCTTTAAAGTCTATTTCTCAAAAGACGTTGGTATAAGTCTCTGTGCAACTCTGGATTGCCTCTGTGCTCTCTGTGACGAACCGCGTTTTTGGTTTGATGATCGCCGCGAAGTGCATGCCGGGTATGAAAAAGCCGCTCCGAAGAGCGGCTTGAAACTGGGTAGAGGACTGGTTTTAGCGTCCGCGCTTGGAGAACGTCACCGCGTTTACTGGGTCGCCTTCACGCGATCCCACGCGGCGGTGAACTTGGCCAAGTCTTCGCCGATATCTTTGATTTGTTCACCTTTGCCCAAGAGATCGGGTGGAATCATCACGATCGGGTTCTGCAAGACTTCCTCAGGCAGATTGTCATAAGAAATCCAGTTCGGGCAGAGGTAGGAGTTGAACTCGGTATTGCGCGCGGCGATCACCGGATCGTGGAGGAAGTTAATGAATTTCTCGGCTAACTCGACATTGTCGGCGCCAGTCGGAATGGCCATGGTGTCCTCCCACATGGGAAAGCCTTCGACCGGGAGAGCGAACGCGAGATTGGGATCTTCGTTTTCGTCGATGATTTGTTGAATATCGCCGCCCCACGCCTGAACGAGGTAGAATTCACTGGATGCGATTCCCGCCTTGTTCGCTTCCGAGGCGAATTGGGCGATGTTTCTCTTCCATTCGATGACCAAATCCGCGGCCGCCTCGATGGCGGCTTCGTCGGTTGAATTGAGACTGTGGCCCAATACTTTGAGCGCCGCCCCGAGCACTTCGCGGTGGTCGTCGAGCAGCGTCATGCGACCGGCCAAATCGGAACGACCAAACATCGTCCACGAAGGTTTGAAGTCTTTCACTTGGTCGCGTCGGTAGGCGATACCGGTGGCACCCGTCATGTAGGGCACGCTGTAGACCATTTTCTTGTCGATCGAAACGTTGCCGACGAAAATTGGGTCCACGTTCTTGATGTTCGGGATGTTCGCGTGATTGAGTTTCCGCAACAGGCCGTCCTCGGCCATCATGCGAACCATGTAGCTGGAGGGGAATACCACGTCGTAGCCGGTTGCGCCGCCCTTAAGTTTGGCGTGAAGCACCTCGTTGGAATCGTAGTTGTCGACGATCACTTCACAGTCGTTAGCGGCGGCAAATTCTTCGATCAGTCCGTCGGCGAGATAGTCACTCCAAATGTAAACATGCAGCACTGGCTTTTT
The DNA here is from genome assembly GCA_963977295.1 of uncultured Opitutaceae bacterium. Taxonomy (GTDB): domain Bacteria; phylum Verrucomicrobiota; class Verrucomicrobiia; order Opitutales; family Opitutaceae; genus Actomonas. The sequence continues at coordinate 993 of CAXBOL010000908.1, read as the reverse complement.
CTTGGCACAGGACGAAAAGATGAGGACGAGACCGGCGACCAGGCCGAGAACGATGTAGCGCAGATGGGATGATTTCATGGTTGTGATCGGGTGAGTCGTTGACTGAGCAATACAATGATGAAGGTGACCGACATGAAGATGACACTCAGGGCGTTGATCACTTGCGGTGAGCTCCGTCGCATCATGCTGAAAATCTTCACTGGTAACGTAGTGTTTCCGGGACCGGATACGAGAAAAGTTATGACGAAATCGTCGATACTGAGGGTGAAAGCAAGGAGTGCTCCCGCCGCGAGACCAGGGCCGAGGAGCGGTAAGAGAATACGACGGATGATTACGCCCCAATTGGCTCCAAGGTCTTGGGCGGCTTCGATCATGGACTCATCGAAATCCTGCAATCTTCCGAGCATCACCAAAGTGACGTAACTTAAGCAGAAGGTCGTATGAGCCAAAATAATGGTGGTGAGGTTTAATTGCACCCCGATATTGACGAAGAAGAAAAGGAGACTCAGGCCCATCAGAATGTCTGGCACCACCAAGGGAGCGTAGATCAACCCGTAGTGAACCCGCTGGGTTCGCGTCTTAAACCGATGGATACACCAGGCAGCCAAGGCGCCGAGCACCACCGAGAAAAAAGTGGATACGGTGGCGATCAGCAACGTGTTCCACGCGGCTTGATGGATGTCGTCACGCGCCCAGAGTTCCTGATACCAACGCATGGAAAACCCATTCCACTGGCCCCCAAATTTGGCCGCGTTAAACGACTGCGCGAATAACATCAGGATCGGCAGGTAGAAAAAGGTCAGGACCATCAGGGCCGTCACGAGGGGCAAGCGGCTGGGTTTCATGGCAGCACGGGGTCGTCGACGGGAGGAGAGGAGGCCGAATTGGAACGTTCGCGTCGTCGCAAATACGCCGCCACTCCGAGTGGAACAAAGATTACGAGGGTGAGCACCGCACCGAGGGCCGCCGCGTGGGGGAGATTGCGATCAGTGG
>CAXBOL010000907.1:0-2319 GCA_963977295.1 uncultured Opitutaceae bacterium | reverse complement strand
CCTGGTATCATCCGAGACGTGTATGAGCGTTATGGTTACGTCGCTGATCCGCATACGGCCTGCGCGTTTGCGGACCCGGATCCGGATCGCCTCAGTATCGTGTTGGCGACCGCTCATCCGGCGAAGTTTCCCGATACGTTACGATCCGCGATTGGCGTGGACCCCACGCATGGTTCGCTGGAGTTGTTGAAATCCCGCCCGATAGTGAAACACCAAGTGCAAGCCGATGCGGCGTCGATTCGGACGTTCATCGAAGCGCGAGCCGTTTAGGTGGACACCGACTGCGCCGCTTCTCGCTGATGCTCCCACTATGGGATAGTCATAAGCTGAAACGTCCCGGGACGGCGACGCAGGTTTTAGTGACGCTCAACCTCTTGGTATTCGGGATGGAGATGATCTTGAATTTCGGGAATCCCGCGTTGTTCGACCGGCTCATGGGGAGATTTTCGTTGGAACCGAACGCGTGGTGGACGCATCGTCAGGTCCTCTCGGCCTGGATTCCGGTTCTGACCTCGATGTTTCTGCACGGAGGGTTGGCTCACGCGGCCGGCAATGTCTGGTTCCTGTGGATATTCGGTCGGTCGCTGGAGGATCACATGGGGACGTTCCGATTTGTGCTCATCTACTTTCTCTCGGGCTTGGGGGCGGCGGCCGCGCAGACGTTTACCGACCTGAGCTCGACGGTGCCGATGATCGGCGCGAGCGGGGCCATATCTGGGGTCATGGGGGCCTATCTCGTGCTACTCTCCGGACGTTGGATTGTGGCTCTAATCCCCTGGGTCGTGCCCGTCGTGCCCATTCCCGCGGTCGTCTTTCTGGTGCTGTGGTTCGGTATCCAATTGTTCAACGGAGTGGGAGAACTTCGTCACGAGCCCGAAGGAGGAGTGGCGTGGTGGGCGCACGTCGGGGGCTTTGCGGTCGGAGTGGCCGGTGCAAAATTACTGGGCACCGCATCGAGTCCAAAACGGAAGTCAAAACGCTGATTGTATCGCGAAACTCGGCGTCGATGGGTTTATTTTAACGCAAAGTCGCGAAGTCGGTAAGCACGCAAGGCTAAGCGGCTCAGTTCTACCCAGCGTTCTAATGAATGAGGCTTTTCACAGAAGCCTCAGGCCCGATTTACCGGGATATGTCGGATAAAGAACTGAGCCGGAGGAATGTTTGAGATGGCCGCAAAGAGGCACGAAAAGGCACTAAGATTGCCGGCAGTTTTTTTGCTTCTTTGTGCATTTTCGTGAAAATTGGTTCTCCAAGTTCTTGGAGAGACGACAAAGGAAACTAAGTTATTTTACGGTAGGATTATATGCTTTTCCTGGGTCCCTTTCCCGCCTTCTGTAAAATCTAAAAACAAGTGCCTGTGGTTTTACTTATCAGTTGTATCATTTGAGGCTCATGTCAGCCGCTCCCACTTTACCCTAGACTTGGTTTAATCGCATGGATCCGGATAAGGTCTGGAATTTAGAAAAGTCATGGGATGGGGGAATCGGAGATTTTTGGTGGTTCGAAAAAACCGCCTCCTTGCGCCGGGCTTCGACGAACGAAGCCCCTACATTTCGGACGAGGGAGACACGCTGCAATTGCGACCAGCGGCGGCCCACGGCCCTCCGCCTAAGTTCCTCTGTTCATCGTCCGCCGTCGGCCCTCGCGAAACCCATTTGGTGCGATTCGGTGGAGTTGTGGCTGGACAGGAGCAAAACGATCCGGCACGGATCTTAGTCGTGAGTTTCGTCATTATTACGTCCATTATTCGAATTGCCCACCAACCGGGGCAGGGCGATGCGGCGTAGACGATTCCATTAATCCACGCTGATTTTCCTAAAACCCCGGGTTTCACCACCCCGGGGTTTTTTGTTGGGCGTGGCCGACCAATTCCTCAATCTGATCTTTCCGCAAATGAATACCAACCAAGTCAAAATCTACGATACCACCCTTCGCGACGGCACCCAGGGTGAAGGTATCAGTTTCTCTGTGACGGATAAGCTGCTGATCGCAAAGCGGCTCGATGCATTCGGGGTGGACTACATTGAGGGCGGTTTCCCTGGGTCGAATCCCCGGGACATCACATTTTTCGCCGAAGCTAAAAAGCTGAAACTCAAGCATGCGAAACTCGCCGCGTTCGGAGCGACGCGCCGGGCAGGGGTGAAAGCCGAAGACGACCTACAGCTGCGCACCTTGCTTGATAGCGGGATGCCGGTGATGACGATCGTGGGAAAGACGTGGGATCTGCATGTGACCGAAATATTGCGCACCACTTTGGAGGAGAACCTGGCCATGATTGAGGACTCGGTTCGGTTTTTGGTGGAGCAGGGACGTGAGGTG
>CAXBOL010000906.1:0-2322 GCA_963977295.1 uncultured Opitutaceae bacterium | reverse complement strand
GGTAGTGAAGGTGACGTTTGATCCCGCGGTCGTTTCTCGCGAACGGATATTGGAGCTGTTCTGGAAGATTCACGATCCGACTACTCTCAATCGCCAAGGCGCCGATGCGGGCACGCAGTATCGCTCGATTATTTTATACGCCGATGAAACCCAGCGTGCAGCGGCGGTGGCGTCCCGAGATGCCGCAAATCCAGGGTGGGGTCATAAGATCGTCACACAGATTGAGCCCTTGGGGGATTTTTATCCGGCGGAGGCTTATCACCAAAATTACTACGCCCGGAATCCGGCGGCGGGGTATTGTCAGGCGGTCATTCGGCCTAAATTGGCCAAATTCAAGTCTTCACTCTAGCTCGGTGAGCGGCGGGAGGCGGAGTGAACCGGTTGAACCGGTAAAACCGGATTAAGTGTTGGTAATCAGCATAATAAGTAATTACCGGGATTGACCGCAGCAGAAGGGTAATCCAACTTACTCTCGTGTTCATTCGTCGAATAGTGCCGGTTCTGATCCTATTGGTGGGAGCTTCGTCGCATGGTTGGGGCAAAAACACCTTGGCGTTGCCGCCCGCATTGAAGGTGGCTCGTGAGATCTCAGCGGTGGATCTCTTGGCGGAGTCTCGGCCGCTTTTGCCCTCTGGGGCGTTTCTCGGACCTTTGTTCGACACGAGTTATGCGGTGATTGATTACCGCTGGTTGGAACGGGAGTTTTTACCGTTTTATCGTGAGGCCGCGGCCGACTTACGTTCCTGGGCTTCACGCGAAGATGAAGCGTCGGATTGTGACAACTACGGCTTATTTTTGCGGCAGATGATCGGATTGGCGGGGATAGGGGCGCGTTCGGATGAGCCGACGGCGGCACAATTGATTGTATTTCAAGAGCGGTCTTTTTCCGGCGTGGGACGCACGCGTGAGAAACACTCGGTGGGGCTCTTTTTAACCGACAAGGGGTGGTTTGTGCTCGAGCCGCAAAACGGAGCTCAGCTGGTAAAACTTTCGCGCTACGCCAACCGGAAAACGATTCGCTACATCACGTTCCATTAGGCTGAACCGGCAGGAAATTTTTTACCACGAATAGCCACGAATGAATTACGACACAGGATCAACTCCGTTGCCTGCGCACGCGGGATAAACGCAGCAATTTGAGACTCAGATCCGACTCTGTTCCGATATTTTTCACTAAAACCAAAACATAAACTATATCCGATTATGAAAACACCACTCGCCGTCTTCGCATCCTTAGCCCTCGCCGCCGGTTCTGTAGTCGCAGCTGATGAACCCGCTCAACTTGAAGCCATCATGGTAGTGGGATCATTGGCTGACGATACAACTGAACCCGCAGTGATGGAGCAAATGATGGTGGTTGGGTCCATGGCTGATGACAGTGCAGATGAAGTCGTATTGGATCAAATCATGGTCGTCGGCTCCATGGCCGATGAAGGTGACGAGGTGGTGTTGGACCAGATCATGGTGGTGGGTTCAATGGCCGATGAAGGGAACGATGAAGTCGTCCTCGATCAAATCATGGTGGTTGGCTCCATGGCTGATGAAGGAAACGACGAAATCGTGTTGGACCAGATCATGGTCGTGGGCTCACTGGCGGCCGAAGAGACCCCGTTGGCGCGCCGCTCGCACAAGCGTTGATCCCGTAATCGCTCGATCGTCGGGTGACGGTGAGTCGAACCAATCAGACTTTCTGTTTAGCAGAAATAGAACATGAAAACCGTCCATCGTTTCGGTGGGCGGTTTTTTCTCGAACTCGTTTCCGCCGGGCAAAAGATCTGCACGGCATAACCGGGCAAGTCGCTTCCGCTCAATTGGCGCATTTACATCTCGGGATACTGGGATCGGTATCGAGGTAGGCGGGCCAGTGGAACCAAGCGTGGTAAGTTTCGTCGATCAAGCGTGCCCCGAGATAGCCCTCATCGATAGCGGCCTTGGTCGTCACGCCGCAGCTGGCGGCCACGAAGTCCGCACAGTTGGTCAGTCCTAATCCTTGACCGCCGACGGAGATGCCTCCCGCAAACAAAGCTTTCAGTTCTGCACCGACTTCGGCCCGAAGCCATGCTCCGTGTTCGGCCTTCGTGCGGTTAGAGATGACCCAACGCACGAGCTCGGGATTTACTTGAGTGATGGTGAGTGAGATTTCTTCGTCACTGGTGAACCGGGTGGCGTTATTGAGAAAATTGTAGAGCACCCGGTCAATGGCCGAGGTTTCCAAGCACCGGTTGGTGACACTCCCCTCAAAATCGCACCCCACCGTTATCCGAGCGTGAGTATCGTGTTCCTGGAGCAGGGCACCCGACCACTTGCGGACGAAGTCGTCGA
>CAXBOL010000905.1:0-2328 GCA_963977295.1 uncultured Opitutaceae bacterium | reverse complement strand
GATACCGCCGTCGACGCCCTGAAGGGTGTAGATCTCCACGTTGCCCCCGGCGAGGTGGTGGGCTTGGTCGGCCCCTCCGGTTCCGGCAAGTCGACCCTGCTCAAATGCCTCGGCGCGGTCATCGAACCCACTAGCGGTCGCATGGCCATCGGCGGCGAGGACATTTATAACGACGGATGGAAAATCCGGGATCTGCGCGCCCTGCGCCGCGACCGTATCGGCTTTGTCTTCCAGGCGCCGCATCTCATCCCCTTCCTCAACGTCACCGACAACGTCGCGCTCCTGCCGATGCTGGCGGGCCTCTCCGATCGCGACTCCCGGACGCGCGCCCACGAACTGCTCGAAGCCCTCGACGTGGCTCACCGGGCCGAGGCCCTGCCCGCCCAACTCTCCGGCGGCGAACAACAACGCGTCTCCATCGCTCGCGCCCTGGTCAATCCCCCCCCGGTCATTCTCGCCGACGAACCCACCGCTCCGTTGGACAGCGTGCGCGCCCTCTCCGTCATCCGCATCCTCAACGCCATGGCGCGCCGCTACCAAACCGCCGTCATCGTGGTGACCCACGACGAAAAGATCATCCCCACCTTCCGCCGCATCTACCACATCCGCGACGGTGTCACGCACGAGGAAGCCGGCGAAGGCCGCGGCTTGGACGAACCCGTCCCACCGCTCACGCCCCGCAGCATTTTTTGAACTTCTTCCCGCTGCCGCAGGGACACGGCTCATTGCGGCCGGTCTTGGATTTTTGCTTCGGCAACTTGACCAGCTCCTCGCGTCACGACGCAAAGCAGTGCCACCCGCGCACGTGCCGCCAAACATCGAGCGGGATCGACGGCCGCCGGTCCGGCCGAAACGTGTCTCGCCCGGCGAAGCCCTCTTCCAGTTCATCCACGCCGCACATCTGGCGGTCGAAGATTCCAGCCTGTATCACTTGGCGCACGAGCGGCGCGAGGGCCGGTTCCGGCAGGTCGAAGGCCACGGTTTGGCACAGGTTGCTCGCGTGCGTCACTCGGTTGTCCAGCCGCTTCGGGTCGGCACCATGACGCAAACGTCGTGGATACCGCAGGAGCAGATCCTCCAGTTGACGCGTGATCAGATCGATCACCACCCCGCGCTCGGTGCGCGCTTCCTCAGTCAACCGGATCAACGCCTTAAACGCCGCTTCCCGATTCCACGGACCGCTGGCCTCATCGTCCGCGAGCTCGATGAGCGGGTTCACGTCGCCCTCAAACGTATCGGCAAGAATCACCGGCGCATCCTTGGTCACCATGTCACCCCAGAGCGCGTAACTCACGTCGTCGTCGTTCCGAAGCAAGCGCACGATCGAACCATGGCATCCCGGCACCCGCAGCGGCGCGGCAACATACATCCACCAAAACGCCTCGGCGACGGATTCGTCCGACGCATCAGTCGCCATGCGGGCGGCTCAGTCGGCGAGCCGCGCCGGCAAGACATCCCGTAATCCCTCGGCCTGCGCGGGCACCGCCTGCAGTGCGGCCTTCACGCGATCCGGACGAAGAGTGCCAAGTTCAAAGAGGAGCGCAGCCGACGACATACGCCCAACGTCCACGCTCCGAACCACAACCAGCAAGCCACAATTCAGCGCGGCGCGCTGACGCATCGCGAGCGCAGTCAGGTCGCCGTCACCCTCAGCCGGCTGCAGCGTTAACAAACGCGAGATCAGTTGGAGAAAGGCGACAAAACCGCAGGAGCTGAGGTCCGCGGACTGGCCGAAGAACTTCATCGCGCCGGACTATGAACGACGAAGAGGACGTGCTGACCGCACCGGCGGCGCATCTGGTCTTGGTCTGTTCGAAAAAGTGGCGACAAGACATCCTGTCGGAATTGGAGCGTTTGTCACACGAGCCGGTCAAAGAATCCGACCGGAAGGAAACCGGACCATTCGGCCACGGGTAGGCCATACGGGGGAGTTAGCGGATCAATCTGACCGTCTGCGAAGAGCCTACTCCCGCGGGATTAAGGGTAAAGCGCCTCACCTTTTACCCGCTCGCAAGATACATGATTCACGCCAGCGATGAAAGTTGGGGGGAGTTAGTCATGGTCTTGCTTTGCTTCGGCTTGGAACGATTCCAACGCCCGAATGAGCGCCTGCTTAACTTCTTCCCCCAAGCCAGGGCATCGCGATCACTGATCGGCTGCGGTATGGGAACTTGATGCACTAAAAACTGGCTCATGCGAGCGTTTGCCTCTCAAGGCAATCGTTTCATCGCGTCGAGACTCAATTGGCACGCGGCGATTGCCCGTCAGCCGCCCGGGCGTGGCGATAGGTCAGCAGCGTGACGATCACCAGCGGCACGACGCCGAGGA
>CAXBOL010000904.1:0-2329 GCA_963977295.1 uncultured Opitutaceae bacterium | reverse complement strand
TGCTCGATGCGTGCCGCAGTGTGGGAGTGGCGGTGCCGGAGGAAGTGGCGGTGATCGGGGTGGATGACGACGATTTATTGTGCGAGCTCACATTTCCGCCGCTGTCCAGTGTCGTGCCCAACGCCATCAAAACCGGGTATTCCGCGGCGGCGTTATTGGATGGCATGATGCACGGAGCGCCGCGGGAGGTGGTCGAGATCCGGGTGGCACCGACGGGAATCACGGCCCGGCAATCGACCGACATTCTCGCCATGGAGGACCGGTTGGTGGCGGGCATGATGCGGTTCATCCGGCAGCATTCGTGTGATCCGATCGCGGTGTCGGATGTCGTCCATGAAGCAGCCGTTTCGCGGCGGGTGTTGGAGAAACGATTTGGGCAAGCGATCGGTCGGACGCCACACGAGTTGATCGTCGAAACGCGAGTGAGTCGGGTGAAGACTCTACTCATTGAATCGAAGTTGTCGTTGGAGGAAATCGCGGCGCGCACGGGATTTGAACACCCGGAATACATGACCGTGGTGTTTAAGCGGGTCGTCGGCGAGGCCCCCGGACGTTTTCGCCGGGCGGCGCGGGCGAAATCTCGGCAAGGGGACGTGGGAGTTGAACGCGAAGATTGAGAACGACAGCTCAATCAGATCAGACTCTATTTAACGCATCTCCCTTCGCCGAGGCTTCGGAGGACAGGAAGTGGCGAAGGAGGTGAGCACGCAAAGCTGATTCGAAACATTACTCACCGCATAGCTTCGCGCGTCTTGGGCTTGGTGTTATGTGATCAGCCTGAAGCAACCAGATTTTACAGGAGCGTCAGGCCCGGTTTACCGGGATGTATCGGGGAAGAAACTTGGAACGGAGCAGCACCGGAGTTTTTAACCATGAATGAACACGAATGGCTTCGCTAACGCTGCGCCTGGGAACGCAACCTTCTTTGTCTATCCAACTTAACGGGATTTCAAACGGAACGGTAGTGACGTTTATTCGTGTTCATGTCATACCTCTCCTTCGTCGTAGACGTGGTTGAAAAAACACCCAGTTATTTGAAGTTTCTCGTTAGAGGAAACAGAGGAAACAAAGAAGGCCGCGAAAGCATGTTAACCGGTCGCTTCGTTCCGTTTTCATCTTCGGTAAATCGTCCCTTAATTCAGGGACTTTGAGGTTTTGGTCAAAATCAAGACGGCGAGGCGATGTAGTGAAGCGGTCTGACTAGGGGGCGAACGGGGCGCGGTAGGAGCGCTCTTCGGTATCGCGTGGATCGGTCGAAACCGGGTGGTCGCGCCAAAGCCAGCGCATCATGCTAGGGAAGATGGCGCCGCCCTGTTTTTGGCCGTGGGTGTTGATACCCCACACGTAGTTGACCTCGTAGTCGGCCGCTTCGAGAGCGTCTTTGAGTCGCACGTTTTGCAGGAACCAGTCCTTGGTGGGCGTGTGGACGCCGTCGACGAGCGCGCGGTTGTCGTTGCGTCCGTCCTGCATAAAAATGCGGATCGGTTTCTTCTCACTGGCCGCGACCAATTCGGGATAGATGTATTCGCCGCGGATGTCGGTGAAACTGCCGGAAAACGTGATGACCTTGCGAAAGGCGTCGGGGCGAAACCAAGCCACGGCAAACGCGGCGCAGGCCCCGGAACTGGAGCCCATGATGCCATGTTGCTCGGGGTCTTCACTGACGTTGTATTCCGCGCGAAGAGCGGGCAGGAGTTCGTCGGCGATGACGCGGGCGTAGTTGTCGTTGGGTGGGTTGTATTCGTCTTTGCGCAGAGTGTCGCGGTCGCCCCAGTTGCGCAGGGTGGGTTCGGGTTGTTCGGGGAGGCGGCCCGGGTTGATGAACACGCCGAGCATGACCGGGATTTCACGTCGGTAGATCAAGTTGTCCAAGACATGGTGGCCGCGCACATCGCCGTCCTCCGCCCTCATGGCGGCACCATCGTTGAACACCATGACGGCGGTGGGCATGGAGGGATCGTATTGAGCCGGGACATACACCCAGTAGGTGTGTTGATAGCCGGGAAAGACTTTGCTGGGGATGACCCTGGCTTCGGAAAACTTAACCCCGGTGCGGGGATCTTCGCGCTGGGCGGGTGCCATACTCGGCACCAAGAGAATCAATAAGGCGGGTAGAATCAGGGGGCGGAAGGGGGAATACGGCATACGCATTTGGGGTAAGGAGAGACGAGCGAGATTCAGCCATGCCGGGGGGCGCGGGGCGAGATTCGGTTTGCTGGGGATCTTTAAAGCGCGGTGGGGGAGGGAGTGGTAATCGGTTCCGGAGCGAAGGTGCGAGAGCGTTGACGGTGGCCCAAGGTCAGTTCCACGGCCCAGGCTGCCATGGCCT
>CAXBOL010000903.1:0-2332 GCA_963977295.1 uncultured Opitutaceae bacterium | reverse complement strand
TGGCGCGCCCAGCGTGTCCTCCAAAGTCCCGCCATGCGGGACGACGGAGGGCGGTCACGTCCTACCTCAACACAAATTGTTCTAAAATCAATTTCTCAAAAAACGTTGGTATAAGGAGAATGGATCTTCACCCGAAAGGGAAAGTTGCCCACCAAAAGATTTATAGCGCAACCATCGCTCAGTGAACTCTGGGCAATCCTCCGTGATCTCAGTGGCCCACTTCAAATACGGAATTTAGGAGTGCGACTTTTCACAGAAGAATAACTTGCCCCTCACCTCTGCGGCTCCGCGACTTGGCGTTAAAGTCTAAATCCAAGCGGTGACTGGTGTTATTTGGGGGTCGGGCATTATGCCCGACATTTCTGGTCATGGTGAGGAACTCCGGCCACAGTTCTTCGGGGAATGCCTTAACTGCCGGGATTTACCACCCCTTGGGGCACCTCAAACGAATCGTGCACCTCCGTGGTGTCCATCGTGCCGATCGGAGACGTTCCTTTGTAGACCGGCCGTTCACCTTTACGCACTTTGATGCGCAGATTTGACCCGGTGATGTAGACGTATTCGTAGTCCTTGGAGGAGGCAGATGTTCGCTTGGCAGAATTGGTCGCACAGCCCGAAAAAATCAACGAGGAGGAGATCAGGAGGCCTACTACCCAAGTTCTACTTCGATTCATGGGGCCAACGTCTAGCCTTTTGGGGGCGAGAGATCAAGTTTGGTCTTCCGGGAGGCTATGCCACGTAATTTTCCAGGAATCCACGTCACGACTGCGGTCGAGGTGGAAGAAATTTTGGGCTTCGTCGACTCCACCCAAGTAATACTTCTTGGATCCGCGAGAGGGTGATTTCGTCGGTCGGTAGCGCACCACGCCATTCGACAAATGAACATCGCTCACGGCGAGTTCCCCGATGCCTCGGCAAGTCAGTCGGATTGGGGTATCCGGCGAGTCGATCGGGAAACTCAGCCAGTGGCGAATGTTGACCCGGCGGCGGGCAGCTTTGGTGCGGAACTCGATCAGATAGCGTTGATGTTGATCACACCAATTTCCCTCTGCATCGCGGATTTGCACGACGATTTGCTGCAGCGCAGGGCGAATTGTGTGCACGATGGCATAGAACTGCCAGCGGCCGCCGATCGGAGAAGGAGTTAACACCCGGGTTGAATCGATTTTTGCGGTGGCGAGCCATGATTGCCATCGTTTGAGCAAGCTCAGGTCGATTTTGATTTGGTTCGCATTGGGGTGCTGGCCCGAGGCCCGACGCGAAAGTTTCCACATGGCGTCAGCTGCTTGGCGTCCAGATTTGCACGCGAGGGTGAATTCGACCGTCTCGCGTTCCAACTTTTCGAGTAGGGTGCGAAGGTCTTTGAGGCGGTGCCGATGCAGGAGTCGTCTGGCGCGATCAACTTGGCTGTGAATGGCGCGGACGAAGTGATCTTTGGCTGCCAGATAGGCGCGCCAGCGGAAACTTGCCTCGAGCGCAGGGGGCAACTGGAGGGAACTGGCGCGGTCAAAAAATCGGTGTTGGGCCCGGTATTGTTCCGCGTCTGGGCGGCCTTGGATCGTATCCCAGCGGGAGTTGATATCCCAACGGGCGTAGCCAGCGTAGGCACGTTCGTCGGCCGCCAGGAGCAATCGAGCGTGTTTCGCGGCATGGGGGTGGTTGCGCCCATAGAGGCGTTCGTATCCGCTTTGAAGCAGACTGACCTGATCGTGGGGGCCCGGATCGAGCCAAAGTCCGGCAATGGCGGCGTCCACAAGTTGCGTGGTCTCGATCGCGAGGCGATTGGGCTCCCACCCGGTGACGAGAAATCCGCTGGCGCCGGTCTTTCGGCATCGTTCCCACCATGATTGCGCGTTGGCCAAGCGCTCGCCGAATACAGGGACCGGTTCGTAGCGAAACGCGCCGTTCATCGGGCAACCCCAATACTCGATCTTCTGTGCGCGGAGAGCGGGCACCAAATCGTAGGTGCGATAGTTGAAGAGCTCGAAACGAGGGTGTCGTGAAAATCCGTGGTAATACCAGTCATAGGCGATCAACCCGGCGGGGAGCTGCTCGATCGCGGCGGGCAGCAGCACGAGCATATCGGCCCAGATTGCCATGCGCAGATCGGCCGCGGTGACCATTTGGTGCAGCGTGTTTACGTAGCGGGCAAAATACGCAGCCAAACCGTGCTGCTCGATTTCGCGGCGGCTGGCGGGGTGTTGGCCGAGGTGAAACGATTCATCGAGTCCGACGTGGAGTTTGCCGGCGGTGCAGTAGGGGGCGAGATCGTGGATCAATTTTTGCGCCACCTCGACCGTGCGGGGGTGACTGGGGCAAATTTGACCCTGGG
>CAXBOL010000902.1:0-2333 GCA_963977295.1 uncultured Opitutaceae bacterium | reverse complement strand
CTTCTCGTCAGCTTAACCGTATTCGCATCGGCCGCCGGGGCTGCGACCGAATATCAGATCGCCTCCCCCGGTCAGCTGTTGCTGGCCCAGAACTTTGACCAAAGCTCGGCGTTACCAGAGCACTTTCACGAGGGTGCCGGCGAGTGGGTGATTGTCGACCACACCCTACGCGGCCAGCAGCGGGAAAAAGATCACCATACCGCGTTCCGAAAAATCTACCTCGACCACCAGGACGTGATCTACGAATACGACGTCAAAATCGAGGGTGATGCGTTTTCTCAGCTCCTCATCAACTACGATCTCGTTCACATCGCCAAAGCGATGATCACCGCCGACGAGTTCAGCCTCTACAAACTCTCCGAACAGACCAAACGGGATCAAATGATCGCCCAACAACGCGATCAGGGAAACGACCCGTTGCACGGTGATTGGAGTGAAAAAAACACCGTGTTGGATAAAGCCGCGTTTACGATCAAACCGGGGCAATGGGTTCATGTCGTGGTGGAAATGGTCGGGGATCAACTCGCGATGCAAATTAATGGTCACCCGATCAGGGGAAGGCATCGCGGCATCACCGAAAAGAAGACCAACTTCGGGTTCCAAGCAGGGGGCCTCAACGGCTTCGTTTTTTTCGATAACATCAAAGTCTGGCAGGCAATGCCGAAACCCACCTCATGAAACTACCACGTCTCCTTGTCCTTTGCCTGGGGCTGCTTTTTGCCCCCGAAGCGTTTGCCGCCAAGACTTCGGCCGCTCGCCCCAACATCGTCATCATCTACGCTGATGACATGGGCTTTGGTGATCTGAATATCCAGAATCCGGATTCGAAAATCCCCACCCCTCACCTCGATCAACTCGCGCGGGAAGGCATGCGGTTTACCGACGCGCACAGTTCCTCCGGGATCTGCTCTCCGAGCCGGTTTGCGCTACTCACCGGCACCTACCACTGGCGGCGCCAGCATGGGATTGTGGACTCGTTTGGTCCGCCATTTTTAAAAGACACGGATTACACCCTGCCGCAGATGCTGAAGGAGCGCGGCTACACCACCGGCGCCATCGGCAAATGGCATCTGGGTTGGAACTGGAATTTTAAAAATGCGCCCAGCGGCCGTGTCGAGCAGTGGGGGCGAATCCGGGAATTCTATCAGCCCGCAGACGTCGACTGGATCGGACCGATTCGCGGCGGTCCGCTGGATCGGGGTTTCGACACCTACTTTGGCGACGGCACGATCAATTTCCCGCCCTACGCGTGGGTCGAAAACGACGACTTCGAGCAACTGCCTACCGCAGTGATGGACATCAGTAATACCGGTTTCGAAACCAAGGAAGGAAATTGGGAGTTCCGGCCCGGTCCCAAAGTCGAAGGCTGGAATCCCTATGAAGTGCTCCCCACCTTGACCAAGCGCGCCGTGTCATGGATCGATCAGCAAAAAGCCGACCAGCCGTTCTTCCTCTACTTCGCTCTTCCGTCTCCGCATGCCCCGGGCTCGATGAAAACACCTTTGTCATCTTCACCGCCGACAACGGCCCTGAAGCCTACGCTTGGCCCCGCGCTGAGAAATACGGACACTTCAGTATGGGAGAGCTGCGCGGTCTGAAACGTGACGTGTGGGAGGGCGGACACCACGTGCCGTTCATCATCAAATGGCCAGGTCGTGTTCCCGCCCATTCCGTCTCGGATGAAGTCATTTCCCAAGTCGATATCATGGCGACCATTGCCGCCATCACCGGTGCCAACCTTCCGGCCGAGGCCGCTCCCGACAGCTATAACTTCCTGCCCGTGGCCGAAGGGGCGTCACTACTCACTCCTTTACGCGAGGCGACAGTGCACAACACCTACGCAGACATTTGGGGCCTCCGCCAGGACCAGTGGCTCTACATCGACGGTCCCACCGGTGGGCATCGAAAAATGCCCGATTCTTTTATGAGCCTTCGAGGCTACGAGGAATTTGAATCCGATGTGCTCCTCTTCGATCTCAAGCAGGACCCTGGTCAACGCGTCAACTTGAGCGAAAAGTATCCCGACCGCGTCAAAGCCATGGCCTCCCTGCTTGAACGCTACCGCACCCAAGGCTACTCAGTGCCGAGGTCCTAACCCGGTAGGCACGTTATTCGATCTGCACGCGGCTGAGACTGGCCCAGTCCCGACTATAGCTGCTATTCGGCCCCGGGGTAACGCGCAGTTCGAGCGTGCTGCCTGCGCCTAAATCAAAGGAAGTCGTGATTGTCTGAATACCCCGGTGTTCGGGGACATCCCGGGGATTGATATAGTGAGAGAATAACGGCTGCACTGCGCCCGATGCGGTATTCTCCCACCATTCCAACCCAATCCC
>CAXBOL010000901.1:0-2335 GCA_963977295.1 uncultured Opitutaceae bacterium | reverse complement strand
CTTGCCCAAGGTGGTGCCGTGGGCGAAAGCGAAGTGGGTCATGTCGAGGTAGTTTTCAACCTCGCGACGGAAACCTGCCTTGAACGCCATGGGTGGGCCCAAACGGTAGCTCCAGTCTGGGTTTTCGAATTCGGGCACCTCGGGGAGCACGGCATCGCTGGCGCAATCCAGCTTCACCCAGATCATCCCGTAACGGTCTTGGATATCGTAGGTGCGAAGATGGGAGAGTTCGCACTTTTTGGGATTGGGCTCGATGAGAGAAGGGATGCTTTGGCAGTCGCCGGTAGAGCCGAAGCGCCAACCGTGGTAGGGACACATCAGACAGTCCCCGTCGATGCGTCCGGCGGAGAGTCGGGCACCTTTGTGGGGGCAGGCCACATCGGCCGCAAGGAGCGCTCCGCCATGGAAACGGGTAATGACGAGCTCTTGATCCAGTAACGTGTAGCCAATGACTTTCCCGGGAGGCAGATCGATGGAGTTGCTAACGGGTTGCCAAGTTTGCCGGAGTGCTTGGAAAGGGGCGTCTTCGTTGAAAGTCATGGCGGCTGGGATGTAGATTGAGGCGACAGAATGCCGTTGGTCCCGACCGTTTTAGGATGGGAACGAGACGATGCGGAGGCTGCGGTCGGTTAACCTGTTCAGGAGGCGTCTTCCTGGCAGGCGGCGCGGACGGCGAGAATGTTTTCAGTGGGAGACCCAAAAGGGATGACGGCGGTGCCCATGATGAATCCGGGCATGTCAGCCCCGCGGGCGATTTCTTTACGAGTGGTCTCGTAAATGATCTCGGGAGTGGAGGTTTCGATGAGGCGCGGGGAGATGTTGCGGCGGAGCGCGCGACCTTCGAATTCGCAGAGGTCCTTCCACTCGTCGAAGTCGCCGGTGAAGTCGCAGAGGAGATTGTTGCAGCCGGTCTGAAGCAGGGTCTCTGCAATCGGCGTGGTGTTGCCGCCGATGATCAGCGGCACGTCGCGCACGCCTTGGGTCGCGGCCCATGCGGCGATGTCTTTGGTGATGGGCAGCACAAACTCTTCATACATCGCGGGCGAAAATAGCTCGGGTGAAGCTTGGGAATCGAACACGATGAGCTCGACGCCGGCGTCGATGTAGCCTTGGGAAAACGCCTTGATAATACGGCCTGAGTAAGCGAGGACCTCGTGCACCCAGGCCGGATCATCAACACACGAAAGAAAGAGGGCCTCGGCGCCGACGAGCGAGATAGCCAACGAGAACGGGCCAGAAACAGAACCACGAATCCAGACGTCATCGCCGAGTTCGCGACGGAGGTTGCGCGCGGTTGCAATATTGATGGGCATACGGCCATCGGTGAGGGGATTCGGAATCTTGGCGATCGAGAGATCGGAGCCCGGTTTGATGACGTGGTCGCCGGGTTTGATGCCTGGGATGGACGTGTCATCGCCTTCATAAAAGGTCACATTGCACCCACAGGCCTCGGCCTCGAGATTGTAAACATCGACCCCGATGGCGAGGGCGTCGGCTTGGATGGTAGCGTATTCGGCCAGCATCGCTTTGGTGAGTAGATCGGCGTTGCGGGAAATGGCCGAAGGGGTCGATCCGATGAACGAGGCTTTGTGCTCGTAGATAGCCGGCAGGAAGGGAGGACGCTTGCGGGGCGCCTCGCACCGGAGGACGGATTCAATTTCAGCGCGAGTCAGGGGAGCGGAGAGGGGGGAGGGCATTGGTAAATTGGGAGAAAAGGGGAAGGAGAGACGATATCACGAGGGCCCGTTTGTAGGCTTGGCGATAGAGGTGAATAAAATTGGCATATTGGGCGATGTCCTTTCTCTTGTCGGCGTGACCAATTCGCTGCCACTCGAAATAAGTGTCCCTTCGACGGGGGTTTGTTTTGCGGAAAGTGTGCATGCAAAGGACTTCGAGATGCCCGAGCGCGTTGATCCGTTTCACAAGCTCGTGTTTGTGCAACGTGGCCGGGTGGAATTGCAAACGGAGCAGGGCGGAAACGTGATCGAAACCTTGGGGCCGGAACGGGCGTTATTGTCGATTCCGGCGGGAATGCGGCACCGCATATGGGACCAGGAACCCTCGGTGATCTTGTTGTTGGGGCTGGGTGATCGATTCCTACGTCGAGATCCGGACGTGTGGGAGATTTGGCAACGGCTGCAGCTCAATCCGGGGTCGACGCGAGTCATGGATGAAGGCTTTGCGGGGTGGTGGCGGCGGGCGGTGTTGGAGCAGTCGTTGCAGGGACCGGGCTACGGGGTTACGGTGAGAGCGATGGCGTTGCAGGTTTTGGTGGCGGTTGATCGTCACGTGACACGGCCGCGAAGTGATTCGACGGAGGAGCGAGTGCGGGCGG
>CAXBOL010000900.1:0-2339 GCA_963977295.1 uncultured Opitutaceae bacterium | reverse complement strand
CGATCCACGCTGCGCCTCGGCACCCACGCAGCGCCAAAAAGATTGCCTTTATCGGCAGCTATCCCCCGCGCAAATGCGGGATCGCCACGTTCACCGAGGACCTGCGCGACGCCGTGGTCGCCTCCTGCGGGGCAGCCGCGTGTCCGGTCATCGCAATCAATGACGGCGCAGAGATCTACGTTTATCCGTCGGAGGTCGTGTTTCAAATCAGTGAGCAGGACATCGCCAGCTACGAGCGCGCCGCCGAATTGCTTAATCAGTCCGGGATCAACGTCGTGTGCCTGCAGCACGAATTCGGGATCTTCGGCGGCAGCGCTGGAGGACATATCCTCGCACTTTTGCGCGGGTTAAAAATGCCCGTCGTGACGACGTTGCACACCGTGCTCCGAGATCCGGGTCGGGAGCAGCGCCGCGTCATGGAGGCCTTGGTCAAAGTCTCCGCACGGATCGTGGTCATGACCGAGCGCGGCCGACGTTTCCTCCGGGAGATCTACGACGTGCCGTCGGAAAAAATCGACGTCATTCCGCACGGCATCCACGACGTGCCCTTCGAAGAACCAGACCGCTTCAAAACCCTTTTCGCCGTGGACGACCGCCCGGTGCTGCTCACCTTTGGCTTACTCTCGCCCAATAAAGGGATCGAACAGGTTCTCAACGCCCTACCCGGCATCATCGCAGAGTTTCCCCGAACCGTGTATCTCGTGCTCGGGGCGACGCATCCGAATCTGGTGCGCGAACACGGCGAGGACTACCGCCTGGGGCTCGAGCGCTTGGCCAAAAAGAACGGCGTCGAACAGAACGTAATTTTCTACAATCGCTACGTCGATCTGCCCGAGTTGAAGGAATTCATTGGGGCGGCTGACGTCTACATCACACCCTATCAAAACGAGCGACAAATCGTGTCCGGCACCCTCGCCTACGCCTTTGGCGCGGGCAAAGCCGTGGTGTCCACCCCCTACTGGCACGCCGCTGAGTTGCTTGACCACGGACTGCTGGTGCCCTTTGGCGACAACAACGCCATCGCCCGCGAAGTGTGCGACTTGCTCCGCGACAACCGACGACGGCGCGCCATGCGGAAGCGAGCCTATCACGTCGGCCGCGACATGATCTGGAGCCGTTCGGCCTCCCACTACCTGACCAGCTTCGCCACCGCCCGCAACGTCTTCGCCGACACTCAGCGACGTTCGCTGCTCGTGCGCACATTGGCAGAAGAGCCGATGCATCTGCCTCATCTAAACCTCGCCCATCTTCTACACATGACCGACTCCACCGGTCTCTTGCAACACGCCCTGTATTCGGTCCCTAACTACGACCACGGCTATTGCACCGACGACAATGCCCGGGCCCTGATGTTGACCCTGCTCCTGACGAATCTCGGGGAAACGCTGCCCGAAATCGCCGAGCTCACCACCACCTACACCGCGTTCCTCAACCACGCGTTCAACTCAAACACTGGACGCTTTCGCAACTTCATGAGCTACGAACGTCGTTGGCTCGAAGAGCAGGGGTCACAGGATTCCCACGGCCGCGCGCTCTGGGCGCTCGGCGTGTGCGTTGCACAGTCACGTGATCGCGGCTGCCGGCTACTGGCCGACCAACTCTTCCTCGCCGCCCTGCCGGTCGCCCTCGATCTGACACACCCCCGCACCTGGGCTTTTGCCTTGCTCGGCATCCACGACTATCTGGTGCATCGCCCCGACGAAGCCACCGCCATCCATATCCGCGACGTGCTGACCGGACGGTTGATGACCCGCTTCGCCGAGCACGCCCGCGACAATTGGCAGTGGCTGGCCGACGACGCGACTTACGACAACGCGCGCCTGCCTCACGCCCTCATCCAAGCCGGGCACGCCACTCACCAACTCACCATGGTGGAGACCGGTCTGTCCGCGTTGCGCTGGCTCCTCGAACTCCAAACTTCGCCCCGGGGCATCTTCCAACCCATCGGCTCCGACGGTTTTTGCCACCGCAACGGCACCCGCGCTTTCTTCGATCAACAACCGGTCGAGGTGCAGGCCACCGTGTCGGCCTGCTTGGAAGCCTTCCGAGCCACGGCTGAACCTTACTGGCTCGAGCGCGCCCACGTCGTTTTCGAATGGTTCATGGGCCGCAACGATCTCTCCCTTATGCTCTACGATACCAAAACCGGCGGCTGCCGCGATGCCTTGCACGCGGACCGCGTCAACGAAAACCAGGGGGCCGAGTCCACCCTCGCCTTCCACCTCGCGCGAGCCGAGCTGCAGCTCGTGCACAACGACCTGACCGCGTTTTCCAGCATGGCTCTGGATACGGAGGTGGTCAGATGATCACGAATCAATCGGCCAATTGTCCGGTGATTA
>CAXBOL010000899.1:0-2340 GCA_963977295.1 uncultured Opitutaceae bacterium | reverse complement strand
TTTCCATCAGCCCCACAAACCGGATGAATGCGGACTTCATCTCGCGCAACCCGCACCATTTCCCGACAGGCCGCGAGGTGAAACTCGTAATCAAACTGGGCGGCGTAAATGAACAATAGGTGTGCACACAGCACCACGTGAAAAGTCCGATCTAAAAACGGCAGCTGCGGCAACGCCGCGCCATAGTAGCGACCGTGCACAAAGTGCGCTTCGTAGTCCTCCAAAAACCGCCGAGCCGCCGCGCGACGATCCTTCTCTGCGGCGGCGATGGAGCGGAAGCTGGTAAATGGAAACCGCCCCCGATTCTTCCGCATTCGCATCCCACGAATCATGCGCTCGTAATCGAGTTCCACATGCGTCTCTAACGTCTCCAGTCGGTTTCCATAGAGCGGATCGACGGCCACCGCATCGATGCCGGCCCGGCAAGCCTCAGCCGTAAACGACGACGGGCCCGCCGCCACATCGAGCACCGCTTTCCCTTTTAACTGACGAAGATCCAACCCAAAAAACTGTGTATACTCAGACAGCGTGCGTCCGAAGAATGCTACCGACGGCAATTCATAAATTGGGGTAAAGGAAGACTGGGCGGGCGGGGAAACGGCCGGATAGGATTCGGCTAAAGCGGAGGACATGTTCTGAAAAATTTTGAGAGTGGGAACGGACGAGGGAGATGATTTTGGACAACAAAAAACCCGACTCGGATTCGGAGTCGGGCTCGGCAGATTGGGGTGGGTGCGTTTTCGCTGCACCAGTGCGTCAGTCGCACGTCACCATCGCCAAGCCGATCCACGCCACCACGCGACCACAGCCATCGATTTCACGAGGGCTTTGACTGCGGTGAAGTTGATTGCGGAAGCGATCACTGCCCCAACCCGTGCCCCTGTCCCCACCAACGCTCAAGCCAAAAAGACATTTCAGTCCAAGATTGCTGCAAAAAGACGTTCCACTGCGTAGCCGGTAGGCGCAGCAATTCGTATCCATTCGCGGTTAAACAAAGCCCTGCCTCTCCGATTCTACTCCAAGCCCAACAACCGTCGCGAAAGATGACGCTCAAACGCCGCTTGATCTTTCCAACTGATCGCAACTTTCGCGGTAAACTCCCCATTCGGGTTCCGCACGGTAAACCCATCATCCGTCACCGAAAACGTGATCACTTCGAAGTTCAGCAGATCTGTCGCATAGGCCATGTAAACAGCCACGCAATCGAACAACGTTGAAGACTTGGTGGTGAAAAAATCGCACTTCATCCACGGCACGCGGGGAGCCCACACACAGTAGTTTTCGATCAAAGCCCGCAGCACCGGATCATCCGTCGCACACCACACTGCATGGTAATCTTCGCCCTCGAGGTTAACCAACCCACAGGTATCCAACGGCGTCAGCAACGCATCGTCCCAATTTGCCGCCATCATGGTGCGAAACGCTTCCGGGTTCACTCGCACGTTGGTCTCGGCCGATATCTTCGGACTGCCGCCGTAGCCCAGATCAAAACTGCCATGCATACCCAGCAGACGGCACTTCGTCGCAATCTCCGGCGCCCGGCGCAGCGCTTCCGCCAAACTCGGCGGGGGGCCGATCGCGATCACCTGCACTATGCCTTCAGCACCTCGCACGAAATCAATGAATGCCTGCACGCCGTCCTGATGCACGGTGCCGGGGTAGTTCTCCAACGCGTAGTCCTTGACCCACGGCCCCTGATGGCGGTGTTCATCACTCATCACACCGTAATCGACGCCCAGTGCGATCTCCACATCGGTCCGGCCCGCGATTTCCAAAAATTTTGCCGTAACCTCGCCGCGAAACCGCGCCTGCCCGGTTTCCGTGAGCACCATGCGCAGATCAAGTTCCGGCGAACGTAAAATCTGCGCCAAGGCCCATGTATCGTCGACATCACTACCAATGTCAGTGGAGAGCACGGTAATCATGGGTTTCTTCGCTGCCATGAGGGAACTGCTCGCCCCCAACAAGAGCGCGGCCAACAACGAAATTAGGGTTCGAGTTTTCATAGATAAGTTCGAGGTAAGCATGTCGTTGGATAATCCATGGAGACTGCACCACGAATTTGCAGCCTTTTAACAGGCCACAACCATGCCGCTCCCTTCCCCCGGATCAAGCTTCCCTCCCTCCGTTTCCCTATGCGCCTCAATAAAATGCTGGCGCCGCGGCCTAATCTTCCACGGCGCCAGCCGAATGGGCGCGGTCTTAACGCGCTCCACCCAAAATCGAGCGAATAAAACCTGTCTTCACCGGCGCTCGGGACTTACTTCCCGATCGTGCATAACCTGGCGGCGGCGGAAATGAGACGCCCCCCCGATTCGACCCTCGCTCCGACAGCTTTTG
>CAXBOL010000898.1:0-2340 GCA_963977295.1 uncultured Opitutaceae bacterium | reverse complement strand
CCGTCTGCTCGATCATATTGCCAAATACGGATCTTCGCCGGTGGATCGCAAACGGGTGCCGGCGAAGGACCCGGACGGGCATCCCGGCGAGGTGGATTTGAACGATCGCAGTGCCGTGTTGTATGTGTTTAAAACGATGAACGAACCCGGGGTGGGCGAGCTCTCCTTGTTCCGGGTTTACGCGGGCACGATTCGCCCGGGTGATGAGTTGGTGAATCCCATGCGCGGTTCGCGGGAACGCATCGGACAACTTTACGAATTACACGGCCACAAACGTGAAGCAGTGACCGAATTGGGCGCCGGAGATATCGGTGCAACGGTGAAACTGCGCGATACGCATACGGGCAATACGTTATGTGCGTCGGATCGGCCGGTGATCTTGCAGGCGGTCAATTACCCGAGGCCCAATATTCACAGCGCCATTCGTTGTGAATCGCCGGGAGACGAAGACAAATTTGCGCAGGGCTTAAACGCCCTGCATGAGGAGGATCCCTCGTTTCATCATCGGGTCGATGAAGAGGTGCATCAGACCCTGATTTCGGGCCAAGGCGAAATCCACCTGCAAGTGGTCGTGGAGCGTCTGCGCCGTCGGTTTGGTATCGACGTCGTGATGGAGGAGCAACGCATTCCGTTTCGGGAGACGATCACGGGTTCGAGCGAATCAAGATATCGGCACAAAAAACAATCGGGAGGCGCGGGGCAGTTTGCCGAAGTCTGGCTACGGATTGAGCCCGCAGCTCGCGATACGGGAATTGATTTTGGTCACTCCTTGGTCGGCAACAATGTCGACCGGGTGTTTGTGCCTTCGGTGGAGAAAGGGGTGCGCGCGGTGTGCAGTGAGGGGGTGATCGCAGGCTGTAATATTGTGGACGTGAAAGTCGATTTCTACGACGGCAAGATGCACACGGTGGATTCCAAAGACGTGGCGTTTCAGGTGGCCGGTTATCATGCGTTCAAGGAGGCCTTTCTCGCGGCCGGCCCGTGTTTGTTGGAGCCGATCTACGACGTGATCATTACTGTGCCCGACGAATGCGTGGGCGATGTGTTGGGTGATCTGGCTTCACGTCGGGGACGTATTTTAGGGGTCGAGGCCGACGGTCACTTTGAGTCGATCAAAGCCCAGGTGCCGCAACGCGAACTGAATCGTTACAGCACGCGCTTGCGCTCGCTGACGGCCAGTCGCGGCAGCCACACCGAATCATTTGCCCACTACGACCGGGTTCCGACCGAGCTGGAAGCGACGGTCAAGAGCGAGGCGATCACCGCCCGGGCCCTGCGGCGGTAGGCTAGGACAGCGTCTCGGCCCGTCCAAATATTACGTCTTCCGATTCGCGTCCGGGAGCTTGTGCCCGGATGGTTTCCATCGATGCGAATTTCGATCATAGTGCCGGCCTACAATGAGGAGGGCTTGCTGGCGACAAGCTTGGCGCAAATCAAGATTGCGGCGGTGGAAATCGAGCAACGCGGATGGGCCTGGGAATTGATCGTATGTGACAACAACTCCACGGATCGCACGCCAGCGATCGCGGCAGCGGCCGGCGCGACGGTCGTATTCGAACCGGTTAATCAGATCGGGCGAGCTCGCAACCGCGGTGCCTCCGCGGCCACTGGAGATTGGCTGTGGTTCATCGACGGGGATTCGTGGCCGTCGTCCGAATTGTTTGGGGCCGTGATCGCCGAGATGGATCGGCAACGCGCGGTGGCCGTGGGCACGACTTTGGCGTTCGATGACGTGGATCCGCTCTACGCTTTTATGGCGGGTTTGTGGAAACTCTGGAGTGTCGTGGGTTCGCGCATGGCGGGCTCGTTTATCGCGGTGGAGGCCGAGGCGTTTCGTGCCATCGGCGGATTCTCACGCGAGTTCTTTGCCGGGGAAGAACTGGATTTGTCGCGCCGGCTGATACGGTGGGGGAGACAGCAAACCCCTCGTCGTCGGGTGAAGGTGTTGCGGGGCGTGCCACTCAAGACCTCAGGACGTAAATCGAAGCTGTATTCGCATCGAGAGAACGCGCGGTTCCTGGGTCGGTTGCTGTGGTCGCCTTGGCGCACCTTGAAGCGCCGCGAGAGTTGCGACCTTTGGTATGACGGTCGACGCTGAACGCGATAGCGTCGCGGTCCTAGAAGTGCGTTCTGAAATGACCCAGTTTGGGTCGATGAGTTTACCCCGTCTCGTTCTTGGATTGTTCTGTTTCACCGCCCTTGGCGCCATCTCGGTGGTCGCGCAATCGCCGGATCGGCCGAATATATTGTTTTGCATCGCGGACGATTGGGGCTGGCCGCATGCCGGAGTCTATGGGTCGAAATTTGTGCAGACCCCGACGTTTGACCGGCTGGCTCAAG
>CAXBOL010000897.1:0-2341 GCA_963977295.1 uncultured Opitutaceae bacterium | reverse complement strand
AGTAGATTCATGGCGAAGGCGGGGAAGATGCCCGCGCCGATACAAACCGCTCCCGCCAACATGGTCGCCGAGCTCCGGGCCATGGTCGGGAAGATCCCCTGAAAGGCTAGCCCCGCGCGATAGATGGTGGGGTTGGCGGTCGTCCAACCGGCGATGATCACGCAGATAGATCCAGTCCAGCCGACGGCGTCGTAAACCATGGTGCCGGGATCCTTGCCTTCGGCGGGGTCCACGCCGTGGAAGCGCACCCAATACACCAGCAAGAGCGCCGCACAGATCCACGCGACGTAGTGACCGAGAAACATGCCGGCCGCTGAGGCCCAACCGGCCGACGGCTTACGGGCGAATCGCAGCACCGACAAGTCGGCCATGCCCAAGTGCATCGCCGCGTTGCAGAACCAAGCGAAAAAGACGATGCCCCAGAAGCTCACCTTGGTGACCGAACCTTCGGGGGGAGTGAGTAGCGCCCAGATGTCGAACGTATCGAGGCGACCGAGGGTGACGAGTGCGCAGGCCACGAAGACCAGAAACATCCACGGGGCGGCGTAGCGGGAAATTTTGGCGACGACGCCGTAGCCCTTCATGGCGACTAAGGTCATGGCCGCACCGATAAGCACACACGTCACGATCCAGCCCGGACCCGTGGGCATCGTGCTGGCGAAGGTGGGCATCGCCATCGACGGCACAAACGGGGC
This sequence comes from uncultured Opitutaceae bacterium, assembly GCA_963977295.1. GTDB lineage: Bacteria > Verrucomicrobiota > Verrucomicrobiia > Opitutales > Opitutaceae > Actomonas. The sequence continues at coordinate 1,646 of CAXBOL010000897.1, read as the reverse complement.
CACGGCGGTGGCGGAGACTGTGATCATCGAGCCGGCCAAGAAGCAGAACAGGATGCCGTTGGCCAAATTGTAGATCACGGTGAGCTTTCGTCCCGCGATTTTCTCCATCTTGAAGTAGAGTGTGAGGCGCTGGGTGGTCGCGATGCGTGCGGTCAAGAAGCGCCACGTCAGCACGGCGAGAATATTGCCCAACAAAAGCCCGTAAATGAGGCTGCTGGCGGTGGCTCCCCACGCGATGAAGAGTGGTCCGATCATGAACTCGGTGCCGGCGGTATGCTCACCGGCATACATACCCCAGAATGAACTGGGACCTTTTTGACTGGGGGCGGGGACAGGTTCGCGCTCGAACTCGTCAGATGATGCGGCAACTACCGCGGAGGCTGGGGTCGACATGGAGGATGGGGGATGGACGAAACGAATGAAGAGGGGACGCTAGCAGAAAGTGGAGACGATTACAGATGGTTTAGTGAGTAAAAACATGTAGTTATGCGGACAGTTGGAGTATGACCGTCAGGACGACCCGTTGCCGACCGCGCGGCGCGAGTTGGCCACATCGGTTTCGGTGACCTTGTAGCCGGCGATAAAATACATCGCCAGCAGCGCGAAAACGATCGTGCCGGCGGCGAAGAAAATTCGCATGATTTGGTAGGTTTGTTCGGTTTGTGCCGCGCCTAGGTCGGTCTCCCAGCCAGTGAGTTCGAGGGCAAAGCCGGAGAGAAAAATCGAACCGGAGGCGGCCAGTTTAAGCACCCAACCCAAGACCGCATTGAACATGCCCTCTCGCCTTTCGCCGGTTTGCAACTCGTCAAGGTCGCAAACATCGGCGGTCATGGACGGCACCAGCACCATCACGGCGGCCAGCCCGGGTGCCAACAGGATGGACGGCAGCACGGGCCACCAACCGGCGTCGGGCACATAGCAAAACCACTTCGCGATCCCGGCCGCGATGATGGTGAGGTTGCAAAGCAGGAACGCGTTGCGTTTGCCGACCCGTTTGGACAGGCGCACGATCCACGGGATGAACACAATGCCGCCGACCTGAAAGGCGGTGCCGGAGAACCCCTTGAGATAGGCCCCCGCGCTCATATCACCGCCGTTGACGTAATAGATGTTCAGATAAAAGCCGATGTTATCAATGATCAGCACGCTGGCGTAGACCATGACCTGAGCGAGCACGAGACGGACAAAGGCCGGACGTTTCCATGTCTCCTTCCAACTGGACCAGGCGTTCAATTTCGGACGGGCCGAGACCGGGCGAGAGGGCCGGATGCGTTCGGGCACCTTCCAGGCCGTGAGCGCACCAAACCCCGCGACCATGAATCCCAATATCACGCCGGCGTAGCGACCGCCGAGCAACAGGCTCCCAGACCCCGCGAGCTGCACCAATTTGAGTAACCATTGATTCACCACCCCGGAGCATTTGTGGAGGATCGATTTGGTGCCCATGACGCGGGTGCGTTCGTGGTAGTCGGAGGTAAGCTCAAGCCCGAGCGCACCATACGGGACCACGAAGATGCTGTAGACGGTCGAAAGCAGGAACGACCCGATGGCCAGCCACCCGAAGTAGAACATCGGCGACTGGCCGGCGGGAAACATCCAGAACCCGGCCACGATGAGACCGGTGAGAATTGCGCCGACGAGAATGA
>CAXBOL010000896.1:0-2345 GCA_963977295.1 uncultured Opitutaceae bacterium | reverse complement strand
AGAGGGCGCCTTGAGCCGCGACCTGATCGAAGGCGGGGGTCTGCACGACGTCGTCGTTGGCGTAAGCCGAGGCGTGGGGCCAACCCCAGTCGTCGGCGATACAGAACAAGATGTTCGGCGGACGTTTGGCGGGGGTGGCAAAGGCAACTGCGGTTGCCAGCGTGACGAGAGCGAGGACGAACGGGAGTCGGGGCATGGGTGCGAAGGTGCTAATTCGTCGAAGAAAACGCACGCTAAAATCGACCCCGTAAACGCCCTTGGCCGCAGCACGGGTTGCGTTCCCCATGTTTGCGGCCAGATTGGTTGGTTCCTCGTATTTTTGTCCGGCTACAGCACGGTGACGTCGATGAGGGTGATGCCACCGTTGCCGATGGGATCGACCGCGTGGATGGTCACGGCGCCGGGTCCGGTCGCCACGTGGGTCATGGGTTCGAGTGGGGTTTCGGGCCAGTAGTTGCTGGGGACAATACCGAGCACGTCGGGCGATAGCCAATCGGAGACGGCACGTTCAGTTTCGGTGCTTTGCGGATCGAAGACGATCAGGTCCAAATCGATGGCGGTGCCTTCGACCCCGAAGGAAGTAAGGGTGGGGCCAAGTGCCCGCACCAGCAGCGGCAGGGGCGTGTCGCCTTGCACGATCACCCCGGCGATCAGGCGGCCGTAACCGGGCTCGGTTTTGCCTCGGACGGAGAGGTTGCGGAGTTGTGCTTGTTGCGAGGTTGTGGGCAAGGCGAAGATTTCGGCGAGACCATTGCGTCCCGTCCCGTTGTTGGCCGAGATCACAGTGTAGGCCCCGGGAGGTAAGGAAATCAGCAGGCCGGCATCAGTCGGATCAAGGGCGGTGATGGCGTGCTGGGTCAGTGTGGTGGCATCGATGGCGGTGCCCCAGTCGTCGTTGCTCGCGATCACCTCGCTACCACTGAAGAGTTGAAGAGACGGATTGGTCGCATAGTCGCCCACGCCCCATTGCGCGAGGGAGGTGCCGCGGGTGGTGAGAAGCACTTGCAGGGGCGTGTCGCCCTCGATGATGAAGCCGACGATGAGTGATTCGTCTCCTTCTCCCAGGGGACCCCGGGCCGAGAGATTCACCATTTGGGCGTTCACGGACACGGTGGGTTCAGGCGGCAGGAGCGCAAGTTGGGAGCGAAACGAGGCGAGGTGATTGTAGGACGCACTGCGCAGCCGATCGGCGGTGAAAATCACATCGGCCAATTCCGTGCCCTCGATCAGATCGGTGAGATCTCGAATATCGGTGATTTCAATCATCTCACCCACGCCCAAGGCGGCCCGCATCGAGACCGAACCGGTGGCGACGAGTCGATCATAGAGCAGCTGCAGCACAGGATTCTGAAACACTCCTACTCCCGGTTGGGCAGGGTCGGGTAGGCCATAGGTCACCAGTAACGTGTCCATACGATCCATATGGGTTTGCTCCGAGCGGGCGATGTTGGAAAATACCGCCAAATCCCAGTGCGAGCCCAGCGTGTCATAGACATCCCGGGCGAGTTTTTCCTCCTCCTTCATGAAGGTAATTTGATCGGCCTCATAGTCAGTGAGGGCGGAGGCGGTGGCTACTCCAGCGAACGGAACCACGATACAAGCGACCAAACGGAGAACGCGGCGGGAAAGATTCGAGGAAGAAGTAGTATTAAAATATGATTGTATGCTCATAATAAGAAAGACGAACTCTCCGCGCGGAGGTTACCGCGATCTTTAGAAATGTTTTGCTCCGAACTAGGGAGCCAAGGACACCCGAATCAGGCCGCGCCAATCGCCTTCCCGGTAGCCGGTCGCGGCATCAGTTGGATAGCGTTGCGCGAGCACCTGGCTTAGCCGAGCAGGGAAGGTGCTGGGATTGCCGTGGCAAGTCAGGCACTGCGCGGCGATGGTGACTGGTTTGTAGATACGAATTTCTGCGTCGTGCGTGGCGGTGGCGTCGAGTTCTTGCACGAGGAATGGAGGGACAGGCTCCTTGTCGTCGATGAGTTGGGCGACCCGGTTGAGCGCGAGACGTTCCGGTGCGTCGGGGGTGTTGGCGGGGTTGCGCAAGCGCAGACTGGTGCGCTTCAACGCGGTGATACGCGGGGGCGATTGACGCAGGCTCTGGTGCGTCAAGGGGAGTGCCTGTAGTTGACAACCAATGACGCCTTGATGTGGTCCACCATCCTTCACGGCATTGGCAACAGCATCCGCCAACGTAGTGACCAAGAGTTGCAGTGAAAGTTTGGCCTCAGCGAGGTGTTCGGCCAAGCCTGGGTCGGCAGGGTCGCGCCAATGCACCGTTGCGGCTTCGGTGGCGGGAGAGGAGGCGGCGAGGGAAGACGAGGAGGAGGCCAGGGCGAAAA
>CAXBOL010000895.1:0-2348 GCA_963977295.1 uncultured Opitutaceae bacterium | reverse complement strand
ATACTTCCTCCCGCCATAACCTACCCCCCAGGCTCGAACCGTCCCATCGGCTTGCAGGACCAAAGCGTGCTGAAACCCGACCGCTACTTGCACCACCTCCTGCAAATCTGCCGGCACGGCCAGACCCTCGGCCAAGGAACCCTGCATCGAAATTACCGTCCCGCTATTCGTTAGTGCCAGACCCTGTGGCCCACCCCAGGCATACTGGACAATACTCCCCAACCCTCTGGGGATACTTACGTTATCTTCTGAATCACTCCCCCACCGTTTGATCACCCCGTCGACGGGTGCGACGGCCAAGGTGAACCCGACTTGCAACACTCCGCCCGATTCCGCCGTCATCAAGACATCGTAATATCCGGCGTGAGATCGATCCATATTCGGAATGCTCAATACCGCCCCGGGTTGCGACGACATCAATTCTCCACGGTGCCGCCACTCATAAGTCACTCCGGATTCAGTGGCTGTTAGATCAATCTTCGTCTCCGTCCCCAAAACAACACTACGGTAAGTTGGCCATTGCAATGGCACCGGTCGGGCTCGAACCACTACAGGCACATTTTCCGACAGGGTAAACCCACTCACATTGGATATTCGCACGGAATAATTTCCGGAGTCGTTTGAAGTAGTCTGGCTGATCTTCAACGTGCCATCATACGCGATCTCAATCCGGTCTGAGGGCGCCAACGCTTCGCCATCTCGGAACCATTCAAAAATATAGGCGCCACTCTCCTGAGGTTCCACGGTAAGACTGATTTCATCTCCAGACATCACATCGACACCCGCCGACAACGCCGATACCTCGGGACTCGCTTTTCTCACGATGGCAGCCCCAACGGCAATTCCCACCACGTTTTCTGGTTGCTCAATCTCGACCGAGCTAAGTCGCCCCTCATTGGAAAAAGTGTAAATTGTTCCGAGGCTGTCGCGCGCAGCACCGCCGCCTACCCCAAAATCAATTTCGACCACGTTTTCCAGGTTGGTCACCGTGGGCGGATCAATTGCTGATTCGGCCCCCCACCAACGCAGGCTTCCATCGGAAAGCACTACGGCAGCACTACGCCATCCCGCCGCAACCATCACGATGTTTTCCGAAACTGGAGGTGGCACGTTTGCTGAATTCCACGCGAGCAATCGACCATTTCGTCGCAAAAGCACGCCCTCTTCCGCGTTAATGGACACATCGACTGCGTCGCGCACTCGGGAAGGCAGAAGGGTCATTGGCGTCCGGCCCCAAGCCACCACTGAGCCGTCCGCTTTCAACGCCACGCTGACTGAGTCACCAGCCTCAATGGCCACTACATCGGCCATTCCATTTGGCACGGTGGTTTGCCCATAGTAATTCGACCCCCAAGCCACCACGGTCCCATCTGCCTTGAGGGCCAAAGCATGGTTTTTACCCAACGCGATTTCGACGATTCCGGCCAAATCCAGTGGACCAGGGGGCGCCCCGCCCCAAACACTAATCGTGCCATCACTCCTCAAAGCCATGACTCCTTTATTCGTTTCCAGTTGAACCACTGGCAGGGTCATTGCGGGCACATTGGCCTGACTGCCGCCGATAGAATCTAAGTTGACGGCTTCTCCGTCGATCGCTCCCACGTGCAGGAAACACTGCGTCCACGCCGCCCCCCGCGCGTCGGTCACTTGCAGGGAGTAGCGTCCCGCATCGGACATCGCCACATTTGTGAGCTCAAGCGTCGAGGAGGTCCGACCCTCCAGCGGCGTCCCATAATACCACCATTGGTATCTCAATTCTCCCGTGCCCATCGCTACTGCATTGAACACTACTGCATCTCCTTCCACCGCAATCTGAGTCATCGGACGAGTCGAAAAACTCACTCCGGTCAGAACTTCGACGGCAATCGCCGGTGAGGAAACCGTGCCGGCGGCATTCGAAACCTCGACCGTGTAATTTCCCGCATCAGCGAATTCCGCGAAGGATATTTCCAGACTAGCCATTTTGTTGCCTTCGACTCTCAAACCACTCTCGACCGCAACACCGTTTCGTTTCCAAACATAGGACAACGGATTCCCTCCTGCCATTTTGGCTGAAAGGACAATGGTTTGACCTTCCACGACCGTGGTGGGCTCGGGCACAGTTTGAAAGACTGGGGCCTGCGTCGCGGGAGAGCTTTGCAGCGTCAACAAGGTGCTTTCGCTCCCCGCAACCGAGACCACCTCCTCCAATTCTGCCCAATCAATATCAGACGAACTCCACGCTTCAGCCGGCCTCCATCGCGTCAACTTTCCGTCCGCTCTCAACAAATAGCCATAACCGCCAGGTCCTCGCGAAATTTGAAACACGTTGTGTAGGTCGTTGGTGCCATCTGATTCATCCTCGTCGG
>CAXBOL010000894.1:0-2352 GCA_963977295.1 uncultured Opitutaceae bacterium | reverse complement strand
AAATATATTGATCGCGATGGCGCTGGGGATGCTGGTGGGCACCGGGCTCAACTTGACGGGGACGACCATGGCCAACCCGGGATTTCTGGCCGGAGATTTGTTTCCGTTGATGGGATCGATTTTCGTGCGCTCGCTCCAATTATTGGTGGTGCCGTTGGTTTTGCTCTCGCTCATGTGCGGCACGGCGGCACTCGACGATGTGCGTCGATTGGGGCGGATCGGGATGAAGACTTTGGCCTTTTATGTGTCTACGACGGCGATCGCGATTTCGATCGCCATCGGCATGGCGATGGTGGTGCAGCCGGGAAAAGGGTTTGAGCTCAACTATGAGTCGGATTTCAAGCTGGTGGAAAGTCCGCCCCTCTCGCAGGTGCTGATCGATGTTTTCCCGAGCAATCCATTTCAGGCCATGGCTGAAGGGAAAATGCTCCAGGTGATCGTCTTTGCGATCTTGTTTGGCATCGCGATGTGCATGGCGGGAAATCCGGGTAAGCGGGTGTTGGCGATTGCGCAGGATCTCAGCGACGTGGTGATGAAGTTGGTCACGATCCTGATGCTGGCGGCGCCGTTTGGGGTGTTTGCCTTGGTGGGCAAGACTTTCGCCTTGGAAGGCTTTGGGGCGATTTTGGCGTTGGGGAAATACTTTTTCTTGGTCTTGGCCGCTCTGGCGGTGCACGCGTTTGTGACTTACGGCCTCATCTTAAAACTTTTCACGGGACTCAATTTGGGCCGCTTTTTTAAGCAGATGCGGCGGGTGCAGCTCTTCGCGTTTTCGACGGCCAGTAGCAATGCCACCCTGCCGTTGAACATGGAAAACGCGGAGCATAATCTTGGTGTGAAGCCGTCGGTCGCCTCGTTCACGATTCCCTTGGGGGCCACGGTGAACATGGACGGCACTGCGATCATGCAAGGGGTGGCAACGGTGTTTATTTCCGAAGCACTCGGAATCCAGCTCGGCTTACAGGGCTATTTAATGGTGATCGTGACCGCGACGCTGGCCTCGATTGGCACGGCAGGGGTGCCCGGGGTGGGACTGGTGATGCTCACGATGGTGTTTCAACAAGTCGGTTTACCGGTGGCGGCGATTGGGGTGATTTACGGGGTGGATCGTCTCCTCGATATGGCCCGCACGGCGGTGAATATTACAGGGGACGCGGTGGTGACGGTGATCGTGGCCAAATCTGAAGGTGAATTCGATCAGGCCGTATTTGACGCTGAAGAACCCAAGTGGGAGGAACGGGCTTAGCTTGAAAGTTCTGCATGTCCGGTCTGCCTGCCGGGGGCGCGACGTGCGTCATCTTGTGAAAACTGGATTGCACCCGAGGGGGGCGGGCGCGTAGGTCTCGCTTCAGTTAATGAACTCAATTTCCAATGAGCTGTTGGTTTTGCTGCTTTTGCTCCTGACCAATGGCATTCTTGCCATGGCGGAGGCGGCGCTAATTTCGGCCCGCAAATCACGGTTGCGTGAGTTGGCGGACAGTGGAAACACGCAGGCCGCCAGCGCGCTCGAACAGTCGCTCGATCCCGCTCGGTTTTTGTCGACCGTGCAGGTGGGCATTACCCTCATTGCGGTGCTGGCGGGTGCCTTTGGTGGAGGCGTGCTCACCGAACGGTTTGCGGCTTACCTCCTGCAATTTCCGGCACTGGAAGAGACGGCGCACCCCCTGGCTTTGGCGGCGGTGGTGATCGGAATCACGCTGGCCTCGGTCGTTTTGGGCGAACTGGTGCCCAAGCGCATCGCGCTGCTGAATTCCGAGCGCATCGCCATGATGTTGGTGCGACCCATCAAGACGTTGTCGCGCATCGTTTCACCCGCGGTGAGTTTGCTGACGTGGTTGACCGAGTTGGCCCTGCGCCCCTTCGGGTTGCACCATGCTCGTCCTGAGGCGCCCGTAACCGAAGAAGAGGTCAATATTCTCGTGGAGCAGGGCATGACCGAAGGGGTGTTTAACGAATCCGAGCGCGACATGGTGGCGGGCGTCTTGGAGCTCGATGAGATGCCGGTGACCTACCTGATGACCCCGCGACCCAAATTGGTGTTTTTGGATTCAGCCGAACCCGACGAAGACAACTGGCGGCGCGTGGTGGCCAGTGGTCATTCAAATTTCCCCGTGGTGCACGGCAACCGTGAACAAGTGGTCGGTATGGTGTCGGTCAAAGCGATTTGGGCCAATAATGCCTTTGGGGTGCCGACCCAGATGCGTCATTTACTCACGCCGCCCCTGATCGTGCCGGAAACGATGGTGGCGAGCCAGTTGCTGGAACAATTCAAAGTCACCAGCAAGCACGTGGCCTTGGTGGCGGATGAGTTTGGGGCAGTGGCGGGGATTGTGACCCTTTACGATGTGTTGG
>CAXBOL010000893.1:0-2360 GCA_963977295.1 uncultured Opitutaceae bacterium | reverse complement strand
GGCATTATAGAATCGACTCGTTCAACGCCCCCTTCAACTCCCCATCGTCGAAGCCAGCTTGACTGAAGTTGCGCCGCGCCCTCCCAATACCCCCCTCTGTGACGCGCGACTCTTCATCATCCGTATTTGCCCACATCGCATTTGGGCTTCGCATCGACTCCGCACTTGAGCTCCCGCAACTCCAATTGGGCGAGGCCGACACCCCGGCCGATGTGACCATTGAGTTTGGCGCTGTTCCGGAGCACCTGCCTGACGCCTTGGTGACCGGAGTGCGGTTCGAATCCGCTCCCGGCCAGCTTCTGATTCGCGTGGATGGGATCGCCCGCTACCTCATCTCCGACGGACGCCGCATCGTAATTGAACGTGCTGCTCATGCCCAAGCCATCGATATCCGGGTCTTCTTGCTCGGGTCCGCGTTCGGCGCGCTCTTGCACCAACGGCAGGACCTGGTGCTCCACGGAAGTGCCATCGAATGGCACGGCGAAGCCGTCGTGTTCATGGGAGTCTCCGGGGTCGGAAAATCCACCACCGCCACTGCCTTTCGCAAGCGCGGTCACTCGGTGCTCACGGACGATCTCTGCGTCGTGCGGGCGGCCCCCGACGGGCGCATGCTGGCCTTCCCCAGTTTTCCGCAATCCAAACTCTGGATCGATTCGTTGCAAAAACTGGATTTCTCACCCGATGGCCTAACCCGCATTAGAGAAAAAATCGAGAAAAGGGCCCTGCCTCTCGGGCCCGACTTTAGCGAACACCCCTTGCCCGTTAAGAAGCTCTACCTCCTGCGATCACACAACCAAGCGGATATCATTCTTAACCCGACTGAAGGTCCTCATAAATTTAATGTGCTCAAGAACAACACCTATCGTTTCGGCTATCTGGCGGGAATCGACGGTAAGGCCGGACACTTTCAACAAGCCCTTCAGTTGGCCCAACAGGCTCCGATCTCCATCGCCATCCGACCTCGCCATGGATTCAAACTCAACGAATTTGTCGCAGCCCTCGAAGCCGACCTGAGCGTATGAAACGCATCGTCTGGCTGGCCTCGTATCCGAAATCTGGAAACACCTGGTTTCGAACGTTTCTGACCAATTTTCTGCAAAACGGGGATACGCCCGCCGACATTAACCACCTGAAGGGTGGTCCCATCGCGAGTGCCCGCCAGTCCTTCGACGAAGCCGTCGGTTACGACTCCGGAGAAATGACTTTCGATGAGATCGACCACTTGCGACCGGAGGTCTATCTTCATCAAGCCCGCCAAGCCCTAGAGACTCCGTATTGTAAGATCCACGACGCCTACACCTATTTACCCGACGGGCGCGCCTTGATCCCGCCCGACGCCACCGCGTGTGCGTTCTACTTTATCCGCAACCCACTGGACGTCGCGGTCTCATTCGCTCACCACGACGGTCACCAAAAATTCGACCGCATGATTCGTAGGATGGGACATCCGGAAAACTCGATGTGCGAATTCGACGCCACCGAAACCCTGCAACTTCGACAAAAACTCCTCACCTGGAGCGACCACGTGAAAAGTTGGATCGATGCCCCCGGTATCCGCGTGCTTCCGATCCGCTACGAGGATATGAAACTCGACGCCGCCAATACATTTGGCGACGCGGTGCGTTTCGCAGCGCTCCCTGACGAACCCGAGCGGATCGCCAAGGCCATTCGATTCAGCGATTTTGCAGTCGTAAAGAAACAGGAGGAAGAAACGAATTTTGGAGAAAGAACACCCCACACCGAATCCTTTTTCCGCAAAGGCGAAATCGGCTCCTGGCGCGAATCCCTCACGCCGGAACAAGCCGCAAGGATTATCCAGGATCACGCTGAAGTGATGCACCGTTTCGGTTACTTGGATAAAAATAACACCCCGGTATTTTAAGGGGACCTCCGGAGGCCGCAGCAGCAGAGCGTTGCAACCCATCGGGTCAATTCGGTCCCCGCTCAATCCATCGCAGAAAACGCCCCATCATGACCAGCTCGGCCACAATTCGTGCCGCCGTCGTATTTTGGTCAGTCACTGCGATTTCCAGCAGTCGGTTCACTTCGGCCACTCGTATAAAATCCGGCACCAACTTTGAACGGCCAAACTCCTGCAGGCTTTCCCGATAGTTCTCTATCTGAGATAAAAAGCGTCCCCAAAAACTCGGGGTCGGCAGGCCCCGGGTCACCCGCCAACGCAATTCCTCCGGCACCCGACCCGCGAGGAAGTTTCGTATCAGCAATCGGTCACGCCCGTCCTTGAGTTGCTGCTCCAAAGGCACGCCCAGACAAAAGGCATTGAGTCGGCGATCCATCATGGGAGCGCATCCGCGAATCGAAACTTCCGGAGAAAATACCGCAGGACAGGCTCCTACATT
>CAXBOL010000892.1:0-2360 GCA_963977295.1 uncultured Opitutaceae bacterium | reverse complement strand
CACGCTCCATCGACGAGAGGACCGGAAATGACCTGGCCTAAACGCTCCGCCCCCCCGGCCCCAGCCCCGAGTCCTTCGCCCCTTAACCGACTCATCCGCTTCTGCCTCGAGAATAAACTCGTCGTGATGCTCTTTGCCGCCGGCCTCATCTTTTGGGGCATGCTGGTCGCGCCCTTCGATTGGAAACTCGATGCCCTGCCGCGAGATCCGGTGCCGGTCGATGCCATCCCTGACATCGGCGAGAACCAACAAATTATTTTCACCGAGTGGATGGGCCGTTCCCCGCAGGACATCGAGGACCAAATCACCTACCCGCTCACGACCGCCCTGCTCGGTCTGCCCGCAGTGAAGACGGTGCGGAGTTACTCGATGTTCGGGTTCTCCTCCATTTACGTCATCTTCAAAGAAGAGGCGGAGTTCTATTGGACGCGGAGTCGCATCCTCGAAAAGCTCAACAGTCTGCCGTCCGGTCTATTGCCCGCCGGCGTGCAACCGCAACTCGGCCCCGATGCCACCGCCTTGGGTCAGGTGTTGTGGTATACGCTCGAAGGTCGCGACGCCACCGGCCAACCCGCCGGGGGCTGGGATCCGCAAGAACTCCGCAGCACGCAGGATTGGTATGTGCGCTACGCGTTGCAGGGGGTCGAAGGCGTAGCTGAGGTCGCGTCCATCGGCGGCTTCGTCAAAGAATACCAAATCGACGTCGATCCCGATGCACTGCGCACGTATCGCCTGTCCCTCGCCGACGTCTTTGCCGCGGTGAAGGGCAGCAACCTCGACGTGGGGGCGCGCACCATTGAAATCAACAGCGTCGAATACGTCATTCGGGGCGTGGGTTTCGTCAAGAGCCTCGATGACTTGCGCAAGACCGTGGTCGCTTCACGCGACGGCGTGCCCATCACGCTCGCCCAGTTGGCCACCGTGGAATTCGGTCCGGCCCTCCGCCGCGGCGCCCTCGACAAAGCCGGCGCCGAAGCCGTCGGCGGGGTGGTGGTCACCCGTTTCGGGGAAAACCCGTTGGAGGTCATCAAACGGGTCAAAGCCAAGATCGCCGAAATCACGCCCGGTCTCCCCTCCCGAACCCTCGCTGATGGCACGGTCAGCAAAGTCAACATCGTGCCGTTCTACGATCGCACCGGACTCATCTATGAAACGCTCGGCACCTTGGAGGACGCCATCGGGGACGAGATCCTCGTCACCATCATCGTAGTCGTGCTGATGGTGATGCACCTGCGCAGCGCGTTGCTCATTTCGAGCGTGCTTCCGCTCGCCGTGCTCTTCGCGTTTATTTCGATGAAAGTGGCCGGCGTCGACGCCAACATTGTCGCCTTGTCCGGCATCGCCATCGCCATCGGCACCGTCGTGGACATGGGTATCGTGCTGATCGAAAATATCCTCCGGCACTTGGAAAAAGCCTCAGACTCCGAGAGCAGACTGGAAGTGGTTTACCGGGCCTGTTCCGAGGTGAGTGGAGCCGTGCTCACTGCCGTGGCGACCACCGTCATCAGCTTTTTGCCGGTGTTCACCATGGAGGGAGCCGAAGGCAAACTCTTCCGCCCGTTGGCCTACACCAAAACCTTTGCGCTCATCGGATCGATCATCGTCGCCCTCACCATCATCCCGCCGCTGGCACACTGGTTCATTGCGGGCAAGTTCCGCACCAAATTCGCGGGCTGGGGACTCTGGGGATCACTGGCCCTCGCCGGCATGGTCGCTCCGTTCATCTTCACTTGGTTTCCCCTTTGGTTGGGTCTCCTGTTAATCGGGGTGACCGCGTTCAATCTGCTCAAGAATCGACTGGAACCGGTCTGGCGCCAACGCACGCTTTACGCCTTCAACTTCATCTTCGCCCAGGTCGTGGTGGTGCTGCTCGCCGGGTCGTGGGCCCCGCTTGGTCCCGCGGTGCCCGGACAGAACGTCCTGTTTGTCCTCGTTACCGTGGGCAGTCTGCTGCTGGGGATGATGGCGTTCGTGCATTTCTACCCGATCATTTTGGCCAGGCTCCTCCGGACCAAATTGCTGTCCATGGCTTTGAGCAGCCTGCTGGTCGTCTGGGGGCTCAGTGCCTGGTTGGGCGCGGGCCAGATCTTGGGCTGGCTCCCGGGTTGGGCGAAAAACAACCCCGTCTACCTGAGTGCCTATCACGCCTTCCCCGGTCTTGGTAAGGAATTCATGCCTGACCTCGACGAGGGGTCCTACCTCTACATGCCGACCGTCATGCCCCACGCGTCCATTGGGGAAGTCACCGACATTTTACGCAAACAAGACATGGCCATCCGGGCCATCCCGGAAGTCGACAGTGTCGTGGGTAAACTGGGTCGGGCCGAGAGTCCGTTGGATCCTGCGCCCATTTCGATGAT
>CAXBOL010000891.1:0-2362 GCA_963977295.1 uncultured Opitutaceae bacterium | reverse complement strand
ACTGGATGAGCGACTACACGCTGCGACTCATGCAACAGGCCGGCGGCAACATGATCCGCTGGGGACACAGTGCCGGGTCGGTCGCGGCCCTCCACAGCGGCGACAAATATGGCTTCGTGACCCTGATGCCGGGCGTTGATGGCGAGCGGGATTGCGAAGGCGAAGCCTGGAAGATTCGCACCGCCGCCTTCCGCGACATGATCATCTACTTTCGCAATCACCCCTCCATTTGCGTGTGGGAAGGTGGCAACTACAACGTGAGCGTGGCGCACACCAAAGAACTCCGCGACATCGCGACTAAGTGGGATCCGGACGGTAAGCGCTACTTCGGCTTCCGCATGTCCTCCCCCGGCATGCTGCCTTACATCGACTTGGAACTCGGCACCGTCGGCCGCGTTCGCGCGCATCCCCACCTACCCGTCGTCGAGACCGAATACGACCGGGCCGAAGTGCCGCGCCGAGTTTGGGATAAATTTTCGCCGCCCGATTTCGGCCATCTCGGCCAGAATGAGGCGCAAAACACCTACAATCTCGACTCCGAAGGCATGGCCCTGCGCGCCATCGAGGAGTGGTGGACTCTCTTCGGCGCCAAACCCGACCACTCCGGTGGCGCTAACTGGATTTTCTCCGACGGGCCGCATGGCACCCGACAAGTCACCGACGTCGCGCGTGCCACGGGTGAAGTCGACGGCGTGCGACTGCCCAAGGAAGCCTATTGGGCCCTGCAAGCGACCTGGGACGCTCAGCCGCGCATCCATCTTATCGGGCATTGGACCTACCCCGCTGGCACGGTGAAACCGATGTATGCCGTGGCGCAGGCCGACTCAGCTGAGCTGTTCGTTAACGGACGCAGTCTCGGCCTCGGTGCCCGCAGCCTGAATACGCTATTTACCTGGCCCGACGTCGCGTTTGAACCCGGCAAGATTCGGGTCGTCGCCTATCGAGACAGCAAGCCCATCGCGGAGCAGACCAAGGAAACCTCCGGTCCGGCGGTCGCGCTCAAACTCACTCCGATGCTCGCACCCGGAGGCTGGCGGGCGGATGGCTCCGACGTTGCCCTGATCGACGTCGAAGTGGTCGATGCCCAGGGCCGTCGCTGTCCGACGGATCAAGCCCGCGTTGATTTCGATATCACCGGTCCCGGGATCTGGCGCGGCAGTTACAACAGCGGCATCGAAGGCAGCACCAACCATCTCTACTTCAATACGGAAGGGGGTATCAATCGAGCCAGCGTGCGTTCCATGCTCACCGCGGGCACCGTCACGGTGACGGCCCGGCGCCAAGGACTCAAGTCTGCGACGCTCAAACTCACGTCCCAGCCCATTCAACTCAGTGGGGGACTCTATGCAGCGGCGCCGGCTAACTTCGACTTTAAGCTCGGACCGCGTCCCACCATCGACGCGGCCGCCGTGGTTGCCCACCACGACCGCCACTTTGCCAGCTTTGCCTACACCGGAGAAGGCGCTGGCGGAGTGGAAGAGCCGCTCTATGTCGATGCCCTCGCGTATTCCGACGACGCGTTACTCTACCTGGACTCGTTACCACCCATCCTGAACGGCGCACGCTTGATTCGCACCGCGAACGAAGATCGTGCGTATTGGGCCAATGATTACATCGTCGCCGCCGCCGCTCAGGAAATCGACTTCTTCGTCGCCCATGATGGCACGATCCCGCGTCCGGCTTGGCTCGCTGACTATCAAGACACCGGGCAAGTCGTCACGGTCAACCAACGTCCGCTCGCGCTCTACGTGCGCCGCATCAAACCGGGCGTTGATCTCCGCATCACCGGCAACGCCGACCAAACCATCCCCGTCGGCAAAGCCCCCAACATGGTCCTGTTTTCCAAGGCCGTTTATCCCCGGTAAGAACAACGGCACGGGGCCGTCCGCGCCTGCCTCTCTGCCAGGTAGGAGGGTTTTCACACTAATGTCCCATAGCTAATGGACTATCGAACGAAGTCTGAGAAAACAAATAAGTAGCTGGATCACATGCATTTGGGATCTTCTTTTTTCCTCTGTTTTCTCCTGTAAAGCCAGGCTGCTGCTAACCGTTGGTTTAAAATGTAGGAGGTTTTACACTCCGACCCCGTGGGTGCCCGCCAGGCTGTGGTTCCGAAGGTCGGGGTATAAAACCCCACCCACATTTTCCGACCTCCGACCGACCCTTTTCAGCCGAAAGACCGCCAGGAGTTCAAAGCTAGTATGGCCTCTGTGCACTCCGAATTGGTCCTCTGTGCTCTCGGTGACCAAAAACCCGATCCGGACAGAGATCCCCTGAACCAAAACATAAAGTTTTACAGCAGACTAGATAGAGCGTGTCCCGCAAGTGCAAGTTGTTGGTTATAAGTGGAAAGTGGGATAAA
>CAXBOL010000890.1:0-2364 GCA_963977295.1 uncultured Opitutaceae bacterium | reverse complement strand
CTGCGGACGACCGGGTGATGCACGCGATTTGCCGGAAGGCGAGACGGAACCTGTCACGCTGAACCCGCCCCATCCCTCCTCAAACATCGATTCCGAAAATGACCTCAGCCGTTCGAATCCTCGGGGTCTTGTCGTTGCTTGTTTGGTTAAATCCTCAAATGGCATGGGCTCGTTCCGAAAGCGCCAACCTGAGGGTCATGACGTTCAACACCCTCTATGGCGGCACCAAACGCGGCCAACCCCTGGCCCAAACGGCTCAAGTCATTCTAAAGGCTCAGGCAGATGTGGTTGGCCTGCAGGAGGTGGGGGATAACGCGGAAAAATTGGCAGAGTTGCTTGGATGGCATTTCGTGCGGCACGATTGGAGTGCCATCCTGACGCGCTATGAAATTGTGGAAGCACTCACGGACGGGGTCCGAGTCAGACTTGATTCCGGGCATGAAGTCTACGTCTTCAATGTGCACCTGAGACCGTATCCTTATCAACCCTACCAACTGTTGGGTATCCCTTACAAAGACGCGCCTTTTATCCAGACCGAAGCGGATGCGATTGCCGGTGCGGAGGAAGCGAGGGGGCAACAGGTCGCCAACTTGCTCGCGCAAATCGCGACTTTGCCGGACGCGGATGTTCCGGTGTTGGTGACGGGCGATTTTAATGAGCCGTCCCACTTGGATTGGACGGCGGTGGCGGCCCGATCGGGGCGGCATCCGATCAAAGTCGCGTATCCTAGTTCGCGAGCCATGGCGGCGGCGGGCTTTACGGATGCATGGAGGGCGCTGTTCCCGGACGAGATGGAGAAGCCCGGATTTACCTGGACGCCTGTCAGCAAGCCGGATGATCCCGAAGAGCATCATGATCGTATTGATTTCATCTATTTCCGGGGAGGTCAGGTCGACTTGCACGAGGTCAAGATTGTTGGGGAAAATCAGGAAAACGCAGACATCGTGGTTTCCCCGTATCCTTCCGATCACCGGGCGGTCGTGGCTTCCCTGTCTCTAAGGGGCCCGCTTCCGTCGGTAGAAGTTGCAGGCGAAGACCGAAAGTAGGAAACTTGTTCAGTCTGGTGGTCGTCCGTAAACCTGATGAACGTGCCGCAGTGGCTTGGGTAACGCAGCACTTCTTGGCCATCTTTGGACGAAGCAGTTTCTTAGTCGGTTGCGGTTGGGCAGCATTTTTACAGGGTTAGTAAATGCGAAATGCTAAGAGCTTAATTTCTCTCCTCGTTTTGTTGCCCCTTTATGTTTTCGGAGCGGAGTCTAAGCCGAACATTCTATTTATAAACGTCAACGATACGAACGACTTCGTTGGCTTCATGGGCAGCAGGTATAGTGATCAGGCGATCACGCCGCAGATGGATGCGTTGGCCAAGAAGGGCGTGGCTTTCACCAATGCGCATTGCGCGACACCGGCCTGCACGCCCAGTCGACACGCCTTGTTTTATGGAAAATACCCGTTCACTACCGGGCTGTATCGGTATAATTTCGACATGCGCGAGGCGGAGGGCGAGGTGCGCAAAGGTTACCCCGAGTTGAAGGGGTTGAATATCCTTTTTAAGGAACAGGGATATAAAACCTACGCGCTAGGCGAAATCCTGGGAATCTTGGAAGAGTATGCGATTGGGAATGAATGGGATTATGTCAGTAAATCACGCCCCAGTGAGGAGATCACCTTCGATCCGGAGCGGTCGTTCATCTCGCCCGTCAATAAACCTTTCGCCTTTGGCGCGTCGCAGAACGAAGAATCAGTTTATGGAGGCTATCGCATGGCGAGCGAAGCCATTGAAATCTTGGCACAGAATCACGCAGATCCCTTTTTCCTCGCGGTGGGCATCTACGAGGCGCACCTCCCCGTCCCGGCCCCTCCCAAGTATTTCGATTGGTATGACGACTTTGAACTTCTGCCTTTTTACGAGGACGATTTGGAGGATGTGGCGGAGGTGGGAGCCAGGCTGGTGGGCAACGGTGATACTTACCGGTATTTGAAAGCGGAGGGGGCTTGGGGGATCGCGATTAAAAGCTATTTAGCCATGCTCTCCTATGTAGATGCACAGGTGGGAAGAATCGTGGAAGCCCTCGAAAATAGCCCTCACCGAGACAACACGATTGTCGTCCTCTGGTCGGATCACGGGAACAACTACGGTCGCAAATTGAAGGTATCGAAGTTCAATCTATGGGAACCCGCGACGCGAGTGCCACTGATTATCTGGGATACGCGGAATCCTCAGCGAAAGGGGATTTGCGCGGAGGGCACTTCGCTGGTGGACCTGTATCCTACGCTGTTGAACCTCACGCACACGGAAGGGCCGACGGGATTGGACGGGGTGGATCTGACGCCGTGGCTTGACGAACCGACGTCGGCTCGAGC
>CAXBOL010000889.1:0-2366 GCA_963977295.1 uncultured Opitutaceae bacterium | reverse complement strand
CTTGTTCGACCGGATGGTTTTTCCTTGGTGAACCCGGTCAAATGGGAACGGGGGGATGGGACACTGATTGCTCGGCGCGCTTTACGGGATGAATTTGAATAACACAGTGACAAATAAAGGGAAGGGCCTGTCCCCGGTGCGGGAGAGCATGCGCATGAGCTCATGGGAAGCGATCTTTGCCATGCCATTGGTCTACACCAGCCAGCCAGCGAATTTGGTCTTGGCGACGCTGCTGGCCGAAGGCTTGGAGCTCGCCCCGGGCCCCTACGGATTGATCGTTTCGCTGCCGTTCTGGTGCAATATCGTGCAGCTCGTGGTCACGCCGACTTTGGGGCGATGGTTCAGTATGCGGCAGATTTTTGTGACCTCGATTTGGTTGCATATCGCGTGCTGGGCCATGTTGGGGGTGTGTTTGGTGTTGGCTCCCGAATGGTCGAAAGCGCATGCGGTGCCCTTGGCTGGGGGCTGCATTTTGGCGGCGGGCATGGTGGCCTCGGTGATGGGGGTATCGTGGACGGCGTGGATGCAGGCATGGGTGCCGGAGCCGGTGCGGGGCACGTATTTTGCGCGGCGGAATCGGTTGGCTCAGGTCTCCAATTTTCTGTTTCTACTGCTGTCGGGACTGGTGTTGATGCGTCCGGAATTGCCGGTGATCGCGGGCCTTATTCTGTTTGCCTGTGCGATGCGTGCGGTGTCGGCGGTGATGGCGCATCGGACACCGGCGATGGGTGATCCGGTGGCAGCCGTGCCAGTTTCGTGGGGACGGCAGTGGCAGAGTTTGCGAGAGAACAAACCGTTTCTGCGGACCGTGATGTTTATCGCGGCATGGGGCGCGGTATTGAACGGCTACGGGGCTTTTCAGCCCGTGTTCATGTTGCGTAGTCTCTCGGATTCGGCGGGGGCGGCGAGTTTACCGTTGGCGTTGTCGTTGTTGTTTGGGGCGCTGTCACTGCCGGCCTGGGGTAAACTCCTGGACACCTACGGGGCGCGTCCCGTTTTGATGTGCGCAGTGCCACTATGGGCGGTGGTAAGTCTGCCGTGGGCGCTGGTGACGAAAGATACGCAGGCGTTGCTGTATGTGGTCTGGGCGCTGACCGGGGCGGTCAATGCGGGGATCGTGATCGGCCAGATGAATTTATTGATGAAGTTGATGCCGCGGGAGAGCAAAGCGCTCGCGGTGGGATTCTCCATCGCCGCGGCATCGGCAGGGACGGCGATCGCCCCGATTTTAACCGGGCAATTGTTGGAAATGCTTTTTGCACGAGGGTGGAGTGAGTTGCAGGCTTACCACGCTTTCTTTGCCACCATGCCAGTCATGGCGGTCGGTGTATTGATTTTATTGAGACGAGTGCGGGAGCCACAAGCGGCGCCCTTTGATCACGTGTTGGGCGCATTGCGCAATGTGCGCACATTGGGCGCGGCCCTGGGTTTGGGCTTTCTTTCGCAAACGCTCTTTACGGCGCGCGGTCGGAGTAAACGAAACGAATATTAGTTTCGCACCCGGAAACAACTTTCGGGGGGGCGGGAATAAACGGCGAAGGGACCGACTCTTTCAGGCAGTCGGAACCCATGCTGCAGGCATTTATGAAGCAGCCCTATTTGAAAACCATCATGAGCATGAAAAGCATCTATTCCTTGGCGTCGTCGTGCGCGCTTCTCGTCCTGAGCCTATCCGCGGCACAGTCGCTACCCGGATTGCAGGTGGGTGAGAAGACGCCGCCGGTTTCGCTGCAGAATTCGGCAGGCGAAACCGTGTCTTTGTCACAATTGTTCGAGGGTGGACCGGTGGCGCTGGTATTTGTGCGTTCGGCTGATTGGTGCCCGCATTGTCGGCGTCAACTTACGGAACTTGAAGCGGCCCGGACCGAAATTGAATCCACCGGCGGACGCATCATCGCGGTGAGTTATGATTCACCGGCCACGAACGCCGCGGCGGTGGCGAAACTGGGGTTGTCGTATCCGCTGTTGTCCGATGAAGGCAGTAGGGCGATCGATGCGTTTGGAATTCGAAATTTGGAGGCCAAGGGGAAAGGAGAGGGTATTCCCCATCCAACAACTTTTGTGGTGGATTCAGCGGGGACGATCCGCGCGAAGCTCGCTCGCGAAGGCTACCGGGAGCGACCCGAAAGCGCGGAGATCGCGGCGGCGTTCGAAGCGCTTTGATCCTAAAAACCGCAGTTCGTCACCGAGGGGACACAGGCAACCCAAAGTTTCGCAGAGATTAATTCCAGCAGGCCGATTAAATTAGATTAATTTTAACGCATTCTCCTTCGCCGAGGCTATGGGGGACACGGTCGGAGGGCAGGAAGTCGCCAAGCCGTTAAGAACGCAAGGTTAAGCAGTTGAGTAGCTTGCGGCTCAACTCG
>CAXBOL010000888.1:0-2368 GCA_963977295.1 uncultured Opitutaceae bacterium | reverse complement strand
TGAAGGACAACGCGCTGTGTCTGCATCAGCTGAAATGGTCGCCCGAGCTGTTGGCGGAAAATCACGTGACGATTGTCATTCCGTCCCGTGATCAGGCTCCCCTCCTCACCGCCTGTCTCGACTCGCTCGATCGCACCGTGAATTGGCACCACACGAAACTCATTGTGGTGGACGATGGCTCCACCGAAGATAGCGCCCTCGCCTTACTCGAGTCCATCGATTCCCGCGAAGATCGTCCGTGGCGTGTGCTCCGTGACAGCAGTGAAGATCGCGTGTTCAACTATTCGCGCTTGGTCAATCTGGGCACCGCCGCCGCCGATACTCCTCTGGTCCTTCACCTCAACAACGACATCGAAGCCATCGAACCCGGCTGGCTCGAAGACATGGTCGGGTGGACCTCCCTTCAGGGCGTGGGCGTCGTCGGCGCTCGCCTCATTCATCGCGACGAAACCCTCAACCACGCGGGCATTTGGGTCGGCCCCAACGGTGGTCTGGCGCACTGCGTATTTGTCGGACTGCCCAAGGACGACTTTGGCTACCTCTTTCTCCCCCACGCCGCCCGCGACACCACGGCCGTCACCGGCGCGTGTTTACTTACTCGCAAAGACGTCTACGAACAACTCGGGGGGTTCGACGACACCGACTTCCAAGTGGCCTACAACGACGTTGACTACTGCATGCGCGCGGCCCGCGCCGGATTCCGGACCGTTTACACCCCGCAGGCCACGCTCATCCATCTCGGCAGTGCCTCCCGCGGGATCAGCTACACCGAAAAAGAGCATCTGGCCTTCGTCCAACGCTATCCCGCGTTCGAGGATCCGCACTTCAGTGAGTCAGTCGAATACGCGAATCCGAGTTTCCGCATCAATGCCTACGATCACCGGTTTGCGTCCCGCGAGCTCAAGCTTACGGTCGGGATTGTTTCGCACAACTTGAACCTCGAAGGCGCACCGCTCTTCATCGTCGAATACGCCCGCCACCTTAAAAAAGTCGCCGGGTGGAATGTGAAGGTTTTCGCCCCCATGGAGGGACCGCTTCGCGACAACTTCGACGCCATCGGTCTCGACGTCGAAATCATTGATATCACGCCGGCGACTAAAGCCCAGACCGCTGCCGAGTTCACCCAAGCTATTGATCGCCTCGCCAAACTCCCGGCGTGGCGCGACCTCGACCTCATCGTGGGCAACACTATGTTGTCTTACTGGGTTGTGCCGCTCGCCCAAAAACTCGGCTTGCCGAGCTCCCTCTACATTCACGAGAGCAATGCCCCTCGTCGCTTTTTCTCTGAGCACCAACTGGCCACTCACGAGGTCATCCCGCTGATCGAAAATGCGCTGACCGACGCCACCCGCGTCATCTTTATCGCCGAGTCTACCCGTCGGATTTTTGCCGAACTGAATCGCAAGGACAACTACCGCCTGATCAACAGTTGGATCGATATCGAACGCATTGAGGCCTACATCAAAGCCACCGACCGGGCCGTCCTACGTCGCAAACTCAACATCCCCGCCGACGCCACCGTCGTGGTCAACGTCGGCTCGGTCTGCCAACGAAAGGGTCAGCATATCTTTATTCGGGCCGTCGATCACCTCCACCAGCAATACGGCGCCGAACTCGACGCCCGCGGTCCGCATCTTTATGTAATGGTGGGCGCCCGCGAAGGGCTTTATCTCGAGACCATCGAAAACGACATCGAGCTCATGGGGCTCACCAACACACGCCTCATTTACGAGACCCCCGACGTCTACGAATGGTATCGCGTGGCCGACATGTTCTGCTGCACGTCCTTCGAAGAGTCCTTCCCTCGGGTGCTACTGGAAGCGGCCTCGTTCAAAATGCCCATTGTGAGCACCGATGTTAACGGCATCCCCGAAATGCTCACGGGCAACGACGAAGCGTTCCTCATCAAGGCCGGCGACTACCACGTTCTGGCTCGCACCCTGAAGAAGGCGCTCGACCGTCATCACGCTGGCGACACCAAGATGGTTTCGATGGCATTCTCCCGCATCTCGCGCTTCTACGATTCTCGCATTTCCCTCCCACACCACGTAGAAATGGCCCGCGAGACCTACTTCGGCTAATTTCACCGCCGATTTTCAACCAAGGATGAACCCAGATAAACCAAGCTTAACTAGCCGGGATAACCTAGTGTCGGCACCGCTCCATTTGGACGCCGGTTCCGGATTTATCCGTGTGAATCTGTGTTCATCTGTGGTTAAACCCTCCCGTTGCCTCCGTCTTTCGGCATGAACGAAAACGAATCTTACCTATTTCACGTCGAACAGCCCAGCGAATGGGAACGCCCGCCCGCGCACTTTTGGATCTACGGCTGGTTCGTGTCCAAGAATGGCATCACTTACACGGACCT
>CAXBOL010000887.1:0-2371 GCA_963977295.1 uncultured Opitutaceae bacterium | reverse complement strand
TGAGTCAGGTCGAGATTTGATGGGGCCAAAGTGCCTGTGCGCGGCGAGGATTTCCCCGAATTTGCGACGTTCTTTTCAAATGGATGGCAATTGGTTCTGCGCTTTCATTTGCCGGAGCTCTTCGTAGGCTTTTTCGGCACAGTCGGGGCAGATACCGTGACTGAATTTCGCCTCCGAGTGATCGCTGATGTAAGCTTCGATTTGGTTCCAGTAGCCTTGATCGTCGCGGATTTTTTTGCAGGACGCACAAATGGGTAGGAACCCGCTCAATAGTTTTACGTCGGCCAAGGCGGATTGCAGTTCATCAACGAGCTGGTTGCGTTGCTCTTCCACCCGTTTGCGTGCCGTGATGTCTAAAATCACTCCACTCCACAACCGCTGGTCGTCGACTTGATCCGGCCCCGGTCGTGAGGTCAGTTGGATCCACTTGGTGTTCCCTTACGGCAGGACGATGCGGACTTCAGATTGGAATGATTCTCCGTTTTGGTTTGCCATCCGGTCGGCGTCTTTGAGCCGCTCAATATCTTCGGGGTGAACCATACTCCACAGTAGGGTTGCATCTTCCATGATCTGCTCCGCTTCGTGTTCGAAGATGTTTTTGCAATGCGGACTCATGTAGAGAAAGCGACTGCGACCATCCGGCCAAAGCACGTAGTCATAGAGGGCACAAGGGATGGTGCTGATCAGATGCTCATAGCGTTGCGTGCTTTCCTGTAACGCGTGTTCGATTTCACGGCGCTTTCGGAGTTCGAGTTGAAAGTCCGGCAGAGGTGGTTCCGAATATTCCTGAGCTGGCGGTGGCTTCATAATGATTCCCTTGGGTGATAGATTGTGCAGGGACACGATTGCTGGCGGATTGCCCTTCTGTAATCTGCGAGACAGTCGATGACGCCGAGGGAAGCGAAGCAATGGTGTCGAGCGAAGTCATTAGCGGCAGGCTGCGTTCGGTTTAACCTGCGGCTTGAGCAGGCAATAGGGGATCAGTCGGTAATGCGTGTGGGGGATAAGAGGGGCCGAGTGTTGGGGGTGGATTTATGCCTCGTTATAACGCGCCCGCTACTCTGGGGTAGATATGCGTTGATCCGAGGTTCCAAATAGATTGGCAGCCGGGCCGTAGACCCACGCCAACTTACCCTCATTTCGCTGCGCCCCGGTTCAGCCCGACGTTCGGTCTTATTTTTTACCGGGAGGCGTCTTAAGCTCGAGCTTGGCGAACCCCTTCGCCTGAAGGATTATACGATCATCGAAGGCGAGGTCGTTGATAGTCCAAGAAGCGCCAGGGGCCAGTTCTTTCGGTCCGAGGGCAAGCGTTTGCGCCCGGTTGTGAGAAGTGACGCTCCAGAAAATCGTGCCCTGCAAGGTAAGCGCATGATTCGCAGTGTTCTTCAGGGTCAGGGCATACGGACCGCTGTTTTCACCGGACGTGCCGGGGCCGAACGAGGTTGTGAGTGGCAGGGCCGGCAGAGCCGAGGGATCAGCCTTATCGGCGGCGGATGACCAAGAAACGGTCATTAGAGCGAACAACGCGCAGAGCAAAAAAAACGAGGTGCGACGGGGAAAGGCGAGCGAGGGAAACATGGCCAAGAATTGGTTTAGTGTGGAGAGGTCACCGCGACCGCGGATGTTGACCTTCACTCTATCCGTTTAAACCGATAACCGCTGCGCATCTTTCGCCACAAACCCCGCATTTATCGGACACGGGTGAATGTGAGGAGCACGGGTTTGAGGGAAAATCAACGAAACGTCGGAACGGCAGTGTGATGGGAGGACACTGGCGTTTGTTGGATCCGTTTTTATCTCGACGGCCTCAACTCGTCCGGTGGTCCCGGGTCGTGAGTGGGGAAGAATGAGAATGCGTTTGGACGGAATTCCTATCACTCCTGCCGCCGTCTGGATAGGCGCCGTCATTGTTAGGGTTCACTTAGCTCATGGTCATGCGCGGTGCTCCTTCGCTGCCTTCACGGCCTCCCCGCCGCTCCACGTTCTCGCTGAGCTCAAACGCGGGCACTTGGGTCTAGAACCTCCATTCAGATGCTTTCGGTGGAGGTCGCTACTTCGCATTGCGTCGTAAGGGGCGATACGATTAGGGAGTAAGGGAGGATGACGTCACTTACCCCCTTAGGCGGAAGATTCTCCGTGTTGTTGCACCGCCCCCAAACCGGAATCGCCCGTGCCTGTATGGCCATGTTGCTGGCATTCGTCGCCAGTTCCTTCGCTCACGCGGCGGCCGGCGATCGGCCGAATATCGTTTTCCTGTTCGCCGATGATCTGGGTTACGGCGATCTCGGTTGTTACGGGCACCCCTACGCCAAGACCCCGGCCTTGGATCGGCTTGCGCAGGAAGGCACGCGATTTGAGCAGTTTTATGTCA
>CAXBOL010000886.1:0-2404 GCA_963977295.1 uncultured Opitutaceae bacterium | reverse complement strand
CGTTCACTGCACGATGAAAGGTGGATCGGTGATTTGGGCGAGGCAGGCCATCAGCGCCGGGTGAGGCCCCGGGCGCGTAGCCACTCCGCGGCACGAGCGGGCCAGTCGGAGGCATTGTCGAGGTCGGGACGCATTGCCATGCCGTGGGGGCCGTGTTGGAAGATGTAGAGTTCGCCAGAAACTCCGGCGCGGGAAAGCGCGGTATAGTAACGCAAGGCGTTTTCGACCGGAACGGATTGATCGTCCTGCGTGTGAATAATGAGCGTGGGCGGAGTGGTGGCCGTTACTTGATTTTCCAGGGTGAGCAGGGCCTGCAGTTCGGGAGAGGCGAGCTGGCCGAGAATGTTGGTCCGAGAGCCTGCATGAGTGACCCCATCGTCCAACGAAATGACGGGATACATCAAAATGGCAAAGTCGGGTCGGGCACTTAATCGGTCGATGGTCGCGCCAGTGCGGCCATCGGCATGATCAAATAACGTAGAGGCAGACGCCGCGAGGTGGCCTCCGGCGGAACTCCCCATGATGCCAATTCGTTCCGAATTGATGGAGTAATCGGTCGCATGCGCGCGGACGTGACGGATTGCGCGCAAGACATCCTGGAGGGGATAGGGGTGGCCGTATTCTTTGAGTCGGCTCTTCAGGACAAAGGCAGAAACACCGAGCGTGTTGAGCCATTGAGCATAAGCCACGCCTTCCCGTTCCCACGAAAGAGCGGAGTATCCGCCACCTGGGCACACAATCACGGTGGTGCCGTTGGCCCGATCGACGCCGGCCGGAAAGTAAGTGAGGCTGGGTTCGTGCACGACGCGGTAGCGACCATCCGTGAATTTTTCGGCTTCGATTCCAGCTTTTTGACCGGGAACCCCTTCCGGCCATAGGGTAATAATCGTGCCTGCAGGCGGAGTTGCCGCGAGACGAACGAGAGGCAGGAACAACAGGCTGGTTAACAAGAGGGAGCGGGTGAAGCGCTTCATGGGGATCTAAGAGGGGTAAGGGTGACGGGTCCAAGCAATCCGGAAGGTGTCAGCGGCCACGACGATGCGTCAAACGGTTCATATTTGATATTCACGAAATTGATCTCTTGCATGATGCGCCACTCGATGCCGCGACGATCGAGATCACGAATCCGGTTGGCTGCCAAGTTGGTGACGTCGATTTCGATGACATTGACGCCTGGACGCACGTGGGAGCCGATGCGCAACCGGTGAGGCAGGCTCCAGGAAGGGCCAACAAGTTGGCCATTGATTCGAACTTGGGCGCTTTCCCTCACGTCGCCGAGATCGAGTAGCCAGTCGGTGGTGTCGGCGGGGGCGGTAGGCAAGGTGAAGGTGAGTTGGTAGCGCGCGGTGCCGCCGAATCGCTGGGCTTCGGGATCGCCGAGGGTGGTCCAGTCGACCGGAGCTGAAAGAGTTTGGGTCGGAGGGAGCGTCGGACCTCCGCTCAAAAAAGTCAGCGACCATTCGCCGGTCAGCGGGATGGCGGGGGCGAACGGAGACACCGCGGACCACGGTGCGGTGGGTGGGAGGGGGCGGGCATTGGCCGTCAGCAGCACGGATTGACCGGAAGCGAGTTGCAGCCGGACAGCGCGTGATTTGGTGCGAAGATCGGGACGTCCCACCATGCCGTTGAGCGGATCGGTGAGGATCACGTCTTGGGCGGCCACCCCCAGCGGTAACCAACCGTCAAAGTCGGATGCCGTGAGATTGGCGATGAAGTAAACCCAGCCTGCGGTGGTGCGACGACGAACTAATTCCAGGCCGGATGCCGCCATGGGCTCGGCAGTCACGTAATTTCGCAGGAAGTTGACGTCGAGCTCGGGGGCAGAAGGCGGATTGATGGTGAGTGCCAGCCGGGGGTCGGCGGCGAGGGTGCGAAGTTCGGCCACGAGCGTCGTGAATTCTGATCGCCGGGCGGCGAGGTTGCCCAATCCGGGAACATCGGCTGGGATGGCGAGAATCTGAATGGCGGCACCCGCCCGAGCCAGTGAGATAAGTTGTCGCAGGGAAGGGAGAGGCAAGTGCTCGACTGGTGGCACCACGAGCAACCGGTAACGATGTCCCGGGGTGGCTAGCTGACCGTCTTGGTCCACGTGGGTGGCGGCGAGTTGATCGTCGGAGATGTAGTCGAAGGCATAACCGGCGGCGGTGAGTTGGCGGGCCGCGTGCCCGAAGGAAGTCTCCGTCAACCAATCGACGTGATGCACGGTGAGTAAGTGAGCTTTGCCCTCGGGGTCGTGCACCACGTCGGCGTAGGGCCAATAAAGCAGAACCTCGTTGTCGGGTTCGCCGGACTGCAGGGCGGATTGCACGCGGGTGACGTAGGCGTTGAGGGCGGCAAAGTCCTCCCACCACGGATTGCGGGGATTGAATTGGGTCGAAGCGTAAAAGAGCCAACCCGGCCAAGG
>CAXBOL010000885.1:0-2411 GCA_963977295.1 uncultured Opitutaceae bacterium | reverse complement strand
TGGGAACGCAACCTTCTTTGCCTAACCAAGTTAATTGGACTTCAAACGGAACGGTAGTGACGTTTATTCGTGTCCATTCGTGGTTGAAAAACACAAGGAGTTTGGTAGAACGCGCTCTAGGTCGCGATGCATTAATGAGCGCGAGGATCAGTCCTCTTTGCGGAGTTCGCGCACCAGCCGGTTGAGCCGGGACATGAGCTCTTCATTCACCTGACCGGAATCAAAATTGAGCTGCACGCCGGCTTGGTTGATTTCCACCATTGGGGCCGAGGACGTTTCCATCACGATCTGATACAATTGGACCGGATTGGTGAATCCTCGCGGGGTCACCGTGGCCGCGGGTTTACACGTGAATTTTTCTTTCACCAAAAGATAGGTGTCTTCGGATACAAAAATTTCCCCTGGCTCGGTGTTGGATTCGATCCGGCTGGCGAGGTTCACTGCCGATCCGATGATGGTGTAATCCATCCGGCTTTCGGTGCCGAAATTTCCCACCGTGCAATACGCAGTGTGGATGCCGACGCGGATGTTAAACGGTTTCGTGTAACCGGCCTTACGCCATTCGCCTTGAAGTTCTTTCACTCGCTTTTGCATCGCGGTTGCCATCTCGACACACAGTTGCGCATCGGCCTCGATCCCGTTGCTGTGCGGATCGCCGAAAAAGATCATGATGGCATCACCGATATATTTATCGATGGTCGCGCCGTAGCGCAGAGCGATGTCGGTCATCTCCCGCAGGTATTGATTGAGCAACTGGGTCAGATCTTCCGACTCCATTTGATCGGCCGTGCGAGTGAAGCCGACGATGTCGGAGAAGAAGATCGTGAGCTTCTTGCGCGAAGAAGAGAGGGTGACGTCCTTTTCCCCCGAAAAGATCGATTCATAAATTTGCGGGGAGAGGTATTTGGACAATTTGTTGGAAAGACTCTGCAGCATTTCCGCCCGGTTTTTCTCCTGGGTTAACTTGAGCCGGTTTTCGCTTTCGTCCTTCAACCGGACCAACATCAATTGGATGCCCTCGACCAATTGATTGAAGGCATTCGACAGGTCTCCGATTTCATCTTTTCGCGCCACGTGGACGCGTTGACTGAAATCCTGCGTGACGGTAATTTTACGCGCCGTGGACGAAAGCTGCAAAATCGGATTGATGATGTAGTTGGCGACCAGAAAAGCGATCGTGGCGATGACCACGATACCGATGAGCAGCGCGATGAAGAAGCTCTGGGTGAGGTTGTTCAGGGCGGCGAAGGCGAAGGTTTTGTCCTGTTCCAAGCGCACGACTAAACTGGGTTCCCGTTTCAGGGGCCGCTGGACGCTTAAGAGCCTGGAATTTGCTTCGGAGTCGGAGGGCGTGCTCTCGCCGTTCAAAAGCGAATACTTGAGGTGGGCGTCGTTGATGAAGGTTCGGCTCAAGTTGGCCAGATCGTAGCTCACCATGAGCTCACCGATCGGTTGATCACTGAAGGTGGAGTGAAGGGGCGTGCTGCGGAAACGCTCCCCTTCGTAGCGCGAGCCGATGAGATTCAGATTGGTTGAGGCAACGACGATGCCTTTGGTGTCGGTGACGTAAAAATCGCCAATCAAATCCAAGTCATCTTTCTTTAGGGCGAGCAGATTGGTGATTCGTTTGTCGAGATCCCCCGTGAGCACGTCGTTCACCACATCGAGGGAGGCGATGAAGTGGAGGTCGTTTTCCAGGGTTTCCAGCGATTGGTTCAGACGATCCAACGTGATCTCCAATTGATACTTCATATCCGCCATAAGGCGGTTCTCGACGTCGCTCTTATAGGCCCGCCCGAGAATAGTCATGGTGATGACGTAGGGAGTCAGACTGAGCAGAATGAGCAGTAAAATCGTCTTGGTCTTAAAACTCATAGATGATCTTGAGGTCCGCATCGACCATGTCCCTGGGCAAGTAACCGATGGCTCCATTCACGGACTGAATGAAGCGTTTAACCGACTGCAGCGAAGCCTGAGTGGTGGGGGGCGAGACCCCTTGGAAGTGGCTGGTGATCCAATAGCGATTTATTTCATCGCGACTCATCTGTAACACTTGCGTCTCGAACTCGGTCCTCACGCGTTCTTCTCCGATCAGATTTATGGGAATTACCCGGGTCTGGTTATCGAAATTTCGCTTTTTCAGGAAGATTTCCCGGATCTTGCCGGCATCGTCGACGGTGATCGGGCTATCCTTGGCCACGACCACGACATAGTCCTCGGCGGAAAGTCCCCGGACCAAGCTGAGCAATGCGATGAGGAACAAGACGCGCATTAGAACAACACGGAGAATGACGACAGCAACAGGTCATTCCTGCTGTTGGAGTGCCATTGATATTCGACCTTGAGGGATACGGGGAAAGTCGGTCGGTAGCTGTAGCCCAAAATGCCAATATTTTCGTGGCTCGGCAGCC
>CAXBOL010000884.1:0-2414 GCA_963977295.1 uncultured Opitutaceae bacterium | reverse complement strand
CCGTTCCTTGCCCCGGAAGAAACCAAGAGCTACAATGTTGGCTTCGTGTGGACGCCCGCCGCGATCAAGGGCTTCACGTTCTCCATGGACCTTTGGCAAATTGAGCGCGCTGGCACGGTGACGGTCGACCATCAGGATGTGATCAATCGTGAAGCTGCGGGCGGCGTCCTGCTCCCAGGTGAAAGCGTGCAACGCGACACCGCGGGCAACGTGATTCTGGTGAACGGTATCTTCCGCAACCTCGGCAACACGGAAGTTAAGGGTATCGATTTCTCCACCAGCTATGTGCTGCCGACCGATTCGGTGGGCCGCTTCGATTTCACGTTTAATGCGAGCTACTTGGATTCGATTCGGATTCAACAGTTCCCTGGTGCGCCGTTCTTCGAATACGCGGGTCAAGCCGATGACATTCTGTTCGATAATGCCACGGGTGACGTTTCAACTCCGGGGTTGGGTGACGATGCTTACGTAAAGTGGAAGGCCCAGTTCATCATGGATTGGAATCTGCGCGATTGGTCGGCGAGCCTCACGGGTCACTACACCGATAGTTTCATTGACTACACCGGTGATTGGGACCCTTCCGCTCCGAACGATCCGGCGACGATCACCGAGGTGGCTTCGCGCATCACGTGGGACACGCAGGTCAACTATACCGCCTTCGCTGGTTCGGATCGCTGGTATGGAGACGCGAAGTTCACTGTGGGGGTGCGCAACGTCTTCGACGAAGATCCGCCTTTTGTAAGTGGTTGGGGTGGAAACACCAACGGCTACCCGGGGTTCCTCTACAATGCCGAAGGTCGCTTCTACTACACGTCGATCACGAAGAAATTCTAATCTTTGGTCGGTTTCGCGCTGAGCGCTATGCTTGGCGTGAAAACCTCCCATTGACCATTTACCGGACCGGCCACCCTGACAGGTGGCCGGTTTTTGGTCTGAAGGGTCTGGAATGTGCGGCGAGCAGACCCGCTCATCCGGGTGGTGCATCCATTCATCCAAACTTAGTGCAACTCGGGGCGGTTTTGCGGTGTGTTAGGAGCATGCCCGTTATTCTGCCTGATTTTGCCGCCCGATTGGATCAATTGATCGCGATCTTTCGTGGCTTCATCGATCGGACGTTTATGTGGGCGACCTCAATCACTACTTTTTCCCCCGTTCGTAGTTATAAGTTGTGTTGTGGGGGGGCCGTCGTGGGCTCCCCCGCACTTTTTACGGGGGAAGTGCCGATGGCGGCCTTGAATCAAGGAGCGCCGATTCGATTTGCCGTCGCGAATGCGTCTTTCCTGTAATTTAACTTACATAACCATGAGCCAAACCGCTGAATCCTCCCGTCCCAACGCCGAGACGTCGTCCAAAAAGAAGAAGAAAAAGAAGTCTTCCGCCAAGTGGTGGATCATCATCGGACTCCTCCTGGTGGCTTTGATGGCGGCCGGAGCCATTTACAAAAATAAGCAGAACCCGAAGGGCACCAAGGTCTTCGTTGAAGAGGCCCAGCGCCGCTCGGTGACCCAATTTGTGACCGCGACCGGGCGGATCGAGCCCGAGGTCGAAGTGAAAATTGCGCCTGAGGTATCGGGTGAAATCGTGGAGCTCCCCTACGCAGAAGGTGCTCGAGTCACCAAAGGGGAGTTGTTGATGCGCATCAAAGACGATAACTACCGTTACCAAGTCGACCAACGTGAAGCCGACCTCGCGGCCACGCGGGCCTCCGCGGTGCAAAGCAAGGCGCAATTACTCAAGCTCGAGAGTGATTTCAAACGCAGTCAGGACCTCTACAAGCAGAACCTCATTTCAGACTCCGACTTTATCGCGGCCCAAACCAGCCTCGAAGTCGCGCAGGCCAATCTCGAAAGTGCCAATGCTCAAGTGCGTCGCGCGGAAGGTTTCCTCAAGCAAGCGCAGGACCAGTTGAGCAAAACCGTTATCTATGCCCCGATGGATGGCACGATCAGCCGGTTGCCGGTGGAAGTGGGCGAACGCGTGACCGGAACCGGTCAGTTTAACGCGGCCGAGGTCATGCGCGTCGCCGACTTGTCCAACATGGAAGTCGTCGTGAAGGTGAATGAAAACGATGTCGTGAACGTCAAAGTGGGCGACAACGCCCGCATCGATGTGGACGCGTTTCCCTCCCGCGAATTCCTCGGCAAGGTGACCGAAATCGCGTCCACGGCGGTTACGACCGGGGCCAACTCCCAGGCTGAGGTTACCAATTTTGAAGTGCGTGTTCGTATCGATGCCGACGGGCAAACGCTTCGTCCGGGCATGAGTGCGCTGGCCGACATTGAAACCGCCACCGTGAAAGACGTGGTGGTGGTGCCGATCCAATCGGTCACCGTGCGGAGTCGCGAGGGTGACAAGACCGTCGATCAATTGGCTAAGGACCAAGAAAAGGAAAAGAAAAACCGGGAAGGAGACGG
>CAXBOL010000883.1:0-2431 GCA_963977295.1 uncultured Opitutaceae bacterium | reverse complement strand
TTCAGCAGGCCCGTCCGTTTCTGCTCAGCACCGCCTCGCACAGTATTCTTTGCTTCGAGCACGATCAGCACGATGAGCCCGCCATCGAACAATGGAATGCCGTCGCATCCGAACCGCCGAGCCCGTCTCTCCGCACCGATACCGAGACCCCGCGAACCACGTTGAAACAGCAGGCGATGGAGCGCTGGGAAAACGAAGGCGGTGAGATCCCATTTGCTCATCCGCCGATCTTCCCGCAGAGGCCCAAAGACAATGAACCTCACCGCGTTGGTTTGTCACAGAGTGCACAGAGCCAGACCGTAGTAAAAAAAAGGGTAAGGCATCAAGTCGAAGGAGATGATCAGTCGCTCACCGATTGAATCCCATCGTATGTGTGATCGATCTCCTTTCCTTCGCTCTGTGAACTCCGTGAAAATCTCCGGGATCTCCGTGACCCAATCCTCCCGCGGAATACAAGATGAGTGATTTTCAGCTCAAACGACTCGGGGTCATCATGGAACCGGAGCCCGGCAATGCCGCCGAGGTCGACGGGACTTTAAATCCCGCGGCGGTGCGAGGCCCGGATGGCCACCTGTATCTTTTCCCCCGACTCGTCGCCAAGGGGAACTATTCCCGCATTGGCATCGCCCGGGTAAAATTTGACGATGCAGGTGATCCTTGTGGCGTGGAGCGGCTGGGCATCGCCTTGGAGCCGGAAACGGACTATGAGCTTTGGCCTGACGGTAGCGGGGGCTGCGAAGACCCCCGCATTACGTTCGTAGAGCGACTGCAGCGCTACGTGATGACTTACACCGGCCATGCGCCCAGCGGACCGCGTATCGCGCTGGCAGTATCCGAGGATTTGTTACACTGGAAGCGGCTCGGGCTTGCGACGTTTGAGCCCTACCTCGGCGTCGACTTTGTGCACGTGGACAACAAGGATGCCAGCGTCTTCCCGGTGGCTATTCCCAATCACTGCGGAAAAATGCAGATGGCCATCCTGCACCGACCATTGTTCCGCGGCACGCGTCCCGAAGAAACCGCGATCGATGCGGACAATCACGTGGTCGACCTCGATCATGAGAGCATCTGGATCTCTTATTGTCCGTTGGCGTTGGACGGACTCGAACCGCGGCATCTCGGTCTCTTCAACTCGCATCACCGGTTGGCGACCCCGGTGTCACCGTGGGAGATGCTGAAGATTGGCGGTGGCACGCCGCCCATCCTGACCCGGCACGGCTGGTTGATTGTCTATCACGGGGTGCGCGCATTGTCGGAGGCGGCGGCGAACGGAAACGAACATCCGCTCTGTTACTCCGCCGGGGTGATGGTGCTGTCGGAGGCGCATCCGCGCACGATCCGCTATCGCTCGGTGGAGCCGGTGCTGACCCCGCAGTTGCATGAGGAACGTCGCGGTGCCGTGTCCGACGTCGTGTTCCCCACGGGCATCGATCGGCGCGATGATCTCGGCCAGCCGGATCGCATCGATGTCTACTACGGCATGGCCGACAGCCGGATCGGGGTCGCGCGCCTGGACGTGCCGGAGCAGCTGCCGCACGGTGCACCTGCCGACGCTGACGCCGACGGCGACACGGATGGACCGACCGTGATTTCCCGGTGAGCGAACCTGAATCATCCCCAGCGCCGGGCCCACCGCGCACGCGCGGCATGCGCGAGGTGCGCGCCGAGGACTCGCCGCTCAATCGGAAAGTGCTGCTCCCGGCCGAGCGTTTCATCTACAGCGAAACGATCAGCGGCGCGCTCCTACTCGTCTGCGCCATCGCCGCCTTGATTTGGGCCAACTCACCCTGGAGCGAATCGTATTTTGCCCTTCGCGACACGCCGGTCTCTTTGCAAGTTGGCGCCTTCTCGCTCGCCTTGGATTTGCAGCACTGGATCAACGACGGGCTGATGGCCGTGTTCTTTTTTGTGGTGGCGTTGGAGATCAAACGCGAATTGATCCACGGCGACCTGTCCGACATGCCCAAAGCCGCACTGCCCGTGGCGGCGGCGTTGGGCGGAATGATCCTGCCGGCCGGAATCTATTTTGCGGTGAACCTCGGCAGTGTGGGCGTAGCCGGCTGGGGCATTCCCATGGCGACCGACATCGCGTTTGCCGTGGCCATTCTCGCGTTGCTGGGCAGCCGTGTGCCGTCCGCGCTGCGGCTGTTCCTGCTCACGTTTGCGATCGCCGATGACGTGGGCTCGATCGTGGTGATCGCCATTTACTACACGGCGCACTTTTCGCTGCCAGCGATGGCGGTCGCGGTCGCAGTGCTAGGGCTGATGCTTGCGATGCGCTGGTTGGGGTTTCGCTCGACGCTGGCTTATATGATTCCGGCGTTCCTCTTTTGGGCGGCGATGCTCAAATCGGGCGTTCATGCGACGATCGCCGGGGTGATCCTCGGGGCGATCACGCCGGCGATGTCACGGGGGCGTAGGAGCACGTTCG
>CAXBOL010000882.1:0-2441 GCA_963977295.1 uncultured Opitutaceae bacterium | reverse complement strand
CGCCACTTCGCTGGGAGTGGAAGACATTTGGTAGGTCCGGGTGCGCACCATGCGACGGATGAGGGTTTTCATGGACCAGCGTTCGCGCAGCAGATCCCGGGCGAGGTAGTCGAGCAGTTTAGGGTGACTAGGCGCGGTGCCCATGCGGCCGAAGTCATTGACAGTTGAAACCAGACCTTGGCCGAAGAGGTGGTGCCAAAGCCGATTAACCAGAACCCGCGACGTCAGGGGATTGGTGGGATCGACCACTGCCAGAGCCCATTCGAGACGACCACTCCCGCGCGGTTCGAAATCCGGTCCATCGAGGCCATCGAGGAAATGGCGTGGATTGGGCTCCACGCTGAGATTCTTGTGGTTCCCGCGAATGTAGACGGGTTCGTCCTTAGGATCGCCTTCAACGAGACTGCGGGTGTAGCGAGGGGGAGGAATTTCCCGTAGTAACCGGCGGTAGTAGGCGAGGGGGGCGGCCAGGACGGGATGTTGGTCGAGGTCGGAGGCAATGAGACCGGCGCCAAACCAAGCCGCGAGCAGGTCGGACTCGGCGGGGCGCAGCTGTTGGGCTTGAGCGCGGCGCCAAAGGTCTGGCAAGGCGTTTAAAAGGGCGGAGGCATCGGTAAATGCCGCGGCGGGTTCAGGCGGGGTGAAGCGGATGGCGAGATAGGCGTTGTCATCGAAGTCGGCCAACGTGTCCTTCGGCATTAATGCTTTGGTGAGCTGCCCGTGTTGCACGATTTCAAGATACGCGCGCTGGCCCGGCCAGAGGGAGGTTTGAATTGTGATGTCCTGCCAGTGGTTGCCGGAGACATCGGTGGATAGGCCGGAGGTCGTGGGGCCGCGTCCGGTGAGTTCGTAGTTGCGAATGACCAGTCGGATGGTGGCGAATTGTCCCTTGGCCTGGAGGCGAATAGGTTGGCCGTCCAAGATGAAATCGGGCGAACGAATCACCCCGGAAAGCCGACCGGCGGGGTGGGTGGTGATGGAGTCGGGCGCGAGCAGCGTTTGCACGACTTCGGGGCCGTCCGCCGCGATCACGATGCTGGCGGAATCGGCGGTATTTGGTGTGAACGCCAGACCTTGGCGGGACCAGTCCGCGAATGAAGACAGCGTGGAAGTGAAGGCTGGGCTGGGCGCAGGCGGGGCGGTCGGGGCCGGGGGTGGCGTCTTGAGGGCGGCGACAAGGGGGGCGAGTTCAGGCCAACGTTTTTGCTCCGCAGGGAGGAGGGCGAGGCGCACCCAATTCTGCAGCACCTTCGGGTCGAGGGATTCATCGTCGGCAGTAGTGCAGAACGGCTCCAACAGGGCCGAGAGCTGGTGGAGTAATTCCTCCGAGTGGGAGGGTTTTAGTTTCTGAGGAAACGTGTCGCGCAGGGCAGTGAAGTCGGCTTGCAGTTTATCGTCGGCAAGTATCGCGTCGCGCGCCGTGAGATAGGCTTCGGCTTGAATGAACTCGGTCTCAAGGGCGGCGAAGATGAGCGACTCCAACTTTGCGTGTTGGGATTCGATGGAGCGCAGGTTGTCGTGATAGTTCGATTCGACGACGGTATTGGTATAACTGAGACGCGAGCTGTTGAGGATGCCGTAGAGCGAATAGTAGTCGGCGGTGGTGATGGCGTCGAACTTGTGGTCGTGACAACGTGCGCAGGCCACAGTGGACCCGAGAAAGGTCTTGGTCGTGACGTCGATGACGGTGGAGAAGATCCGAGCCTCGTCTTCGTGAAGGTCCGGGGGACCGTGCTGACCGTCGGAAAGAAAGAGGAATCCGGGGCCTTTTACGGATTCATTTTCACCAGTCGCAGGATCGACGCGAGGGTTGGGCAGCAGGTCGCCGGCGAAGGCCTCGAGGGTGAATTGGTCGAAGGGGAGGTCGGCGTTGAAGGCACGGATGAGGTAGTCACGATACTGATACGCTGAGGGCATCGTATAGTCCGCCTCGAACGCCTTGGTCTCGGCGTAGCGCACGAGGTCCATCCAGTGCCGCGCCCACTTCTCCCCGAAGTGAGGCGATGCGAGCAAGCGATCCACTTGCTTTTCATAAGCATCGGAGGCGTCGTCGCGGAGGAAGGTGTCGAGTTCAGCGGGAGTGGGGGCGAGACCGGTCAGGTCGAAACTGAGACGGCGCAAAAGCGTGCGGCGATCGGCGGGCTCAGTCGGCGTCCAACCCTTGGCTTCCAGTGCGGCGAGGATGAACTGATCGTAGGCATTGGCTGGCCAGGTGGGATCGTCGACGGCGGGCGAGGCGGGATCGGCGAGGGGTTGCAGGGACCACCATTTTTTGCGGGCTTCGAGGTCGAAATCAGAAACCAGGGCGGTGGTCTTCGTCTCGACCAAACGGGGGTCGGGAGCGCCGCGATCAATCCACGAGATCAGGTCCTGAATTTGATCGGGCGAGAGCTTGGACTTGGGCGGCATCGACTCGAAGTCAGGGTGGTGTCGCACCATGT
>CAXBOL010000881.1:0-2444 GCA_963977295.1 uncultured Opitutaceae bacterium | reverse complement strand
TAGCCGGGTGGGGCGATGGAGGATCCACCTCCGAAGGACCGGATTTGTCGTTTGGCCGCAACGTTTCGACGCCGGACGGGCGAATTTTGGATCAAGCACGTGGCCTTACTCCCGCCTCAAATCCCAGCCCGATTGACCAGAACATTGAATCATCGAGATCAAAACCAAAAGAGAACTGGCAGCCTCCCGCGCGGTCCGACGAAAAATACTTCCCGCGACTGAAGCGTTTTTAGGGCTTGGTTTAACCTTGGCTGAACTTTAGCCCTCATTGTTCAAATCATGGCAACCGCTTTATTATTCGCCGGACAAGGAGCCCAAAAAGTGGGCATGGGAAAATCGCTTTATGAGGGATCGACGACCGCACGCGCGCTCTACGACCAAGCTAACACCATATTAGGCTGGGATTTAGCTAAACTATCCTTCGAGGGACCGGAAGAAGAACTCACTCAAACCAAGGTCTGCCAACCCGCCCTGTTTGTGCATGGCATGGCCTTGCATGCCGTATTGCGGGACCAAGGGAAGCTGGAATCGGTCGACTTTGCGCTAGGGCTGAGTCTCGGAGAATTAACCGCTTACTGTGCGGCCGACGTATTCGATTTTGCGACCGGACTACAAATTGTGGCGGAGCGCGGTCGGTTGATGCAGGAAGCGTGCGAACAAACGACCGGAGGCATGGCCGCCATCATCGGCGAGTCCCGTGAAGCGGTGGGGGCCCTTTGTGGAGATTTCGACGTGGAAGCGGCTAATTTTAACGCGCCCGGACAAATCATTATCTCGGGCGAACAAAGCAAAGTTAACGCGGCGGTGGAGGCGGGGAAAGCTCGCGGTATGAAGCGCGTGATTCCACTCAACGTCGCCGGAGCTTACCACAGTCGACTGATGGAACCCGCCCGTGAGCGATTTGAGGCCTTTCTGGCTGACATCATTTTTCAAGCGCCGAAGTTGCAGGTGTTCACCAACACGACCGGTACCGCCATCAGCGATCCTGCCGCCATTAAAGCCGCACTCGTCAAACAAGTGGTGAGCTCGGTGATGTGGGAAGACTGCGCGCGCGCCGCCGTCGCCGCCGGAGCCACCCAGCTTTGGGAACTTGGCCCTGGAGGGGTTCTCTCCGGATTGGCCCGTCGCACCGAGCGCAGCTGGCCCGTGAGTTCGTTTGCCGAATTCGCTGACCTCGCCGACTAATCCCTATTTTCCGCATTTCCCTGACTGAATTTCGCGCCCGCAATGGACGTTTCCCTTACTCGCAATTTTTGTATCATCGCTCACGTCGATCACGGCAAGACCACGCTGTCTGACCGTCTGATGGAGTTCACGCGAACGGTCGAGCAACGTGTGCTCACCGCGCAGCACCTCGACACCATGGATCTCGAACGTGAACGCGGTATCACCATCAAAAGTCATCCTGTGACCATGACTTATCACGCCAAGGACGGTAAGGCGTATAAGCTCAACCTCATGGATACGCCCGGCCACGTGGATTTTTCCTACGAGGTTTCGCGCAGTTTAGCCGCCTGTGAGGGGGCCTTGTTGCTGATTGATGCGGCGCAAGGGGTTGAAGCCCAAACGGTCGCGAATGCCCATCTCGCATTCGAGCAGGGCTTGAAGGTGATTCCCGTCATCAACAAAATTGATCTTCCGAGTGCCAATCTGGAACTCTGCACCCAACAACTCGAAGACATCCTGATGATTCCCAGTGATGAAGCGATTCTGGCCAGTGGGAAATCCGGCATCGGCATCGAAGACATCTTGGAGGCGATTGTGGCTCGAGTGCCGTCGCCGCGTTGGCACGATCATCCTCACACCCGTGCCCTCGTGTTCGACTCGCTCTACGACCCTTACCGCGGGGTGATTGCTTATGCTCGCGTGTTCTCCGGTAAACTGAAGGCCGGTGAGCATCTGCAGTTGATGAGCACTTCGCAGAAAAGCGAAATCAAGGAGGTCGGGGTCTTTACGCCGAAGATGATGAAGGTGGCGGAGCTCAATGCCGGCGACGTCGGCTACATTGTTTCGACCATCAAAGACACGGCGGACATCAAGACTGGCGATACCGTCACCAACGCGATTCGGCCGGCGACCGAAATGCTCCCAGGTTACAAAGAGGTTCGGCCCATGGTGTTTTGTGGACTTTATCCACTCGAATCCGGCGACTACGAAAAGCTGAAAGCGGCGCTCGGTCGACTACGGCTCAATGACGCCGCCTTTGTCTATCAATCGGAAAGTTCTTTGGCGTTGGGCTTCGGTTTCCGGTGCGGGTTTTTAGGTCTCCTGCACATGGAAATCACCCAGGAGAGAATTCGCCGCGAGCACGACGTCGAAATCATCTCCACTTACCCCAGCGTGGTCTACCACGTCTATCAGCACGGCAAAGAAAGGCTGGAAATCGACAATCCAGTGATGTTGCCCGATGCAGGCACCATTGAGGAAATTCACGAGCCTACCAT
>CAXBOL010000880.1:0-2451 GCA_963977295.1 uncultured Opitutaceae bacterium | reverse complement strand
CACTTTTTTGACGGCTATCGAGCTGACCCGACTTACGCACTTCAGACCCTCGCGGCAGCGTTGCGGGGCGGGGCGAGTAACCTCACTTTGTGTGACACCAACGGCGGATCGTTGGTCGATGATTTTCAGGCTATCGTCGGTAAGGCAGTGGCTGAATTTGGATCCGATAAAATTGGGGTGCACTGCCACAATGACAGTGGTTTGGGCGTTGCACTCACCCTGGCCGGCGTGACTGCCGGGGCTTCGCTCGTGCAGGGCACGGCCAACGGTTACGGTGAACGCACCGGCAATGCCAATTTGATCACAGTGCTGCCCAGTCTATTTCTCAAAATGGGCAAAACCGCGCACTGCGCAGCCAATCTCACCGAATTGCGGGATCTTTCCCTGTATTTCGACGAATTGGCCAATCTTCGGCCCGACACCAAAGCTCCCTACATCGGAGCCTCGGCGTTTGCCCACAAGGGCGGGTTGCACGCGAATGCAGCTCAAAAGGTCAAGTCGTCCTACGAACACATCGATCCGGCCCTTGTGGGAAATCACACCCGGGTGTTGGTATCGGACATGGCGGGCCGGTCCTCGGTCGCGATGAAAGCGCGCGAACTCGGACTCGAACTCGATGAGAAAAGCGAGGCGATGAAAAACCTCATTGAGCAGTTGAAGGAGTTGGAATTTCAGGGGTTTGAATTCGAAGCGGCCGATGCCTCGCTCAAGTTGCTCATCGCCCGATCCATGGACCAGGCCAAGTCCTTCTTCAAGGTGGAAGGCTACCGTGTCATGGTTGAGCATAGGGATGGCGCCTTGATGGCCGAAGCCACGGTAAAACTGGTCGTGAACGGCGAACATGTGCACACCGTCGCCGAGTGCGTGGGACCGGTTGGCGCGCTCGACAAGGCATTACGCCTTGCGCTGGATGGCGCCTACCCACAACTGCGCGAAATGGAATTGCAGGACTACAAAGTGCGGATTCTGGACAGCCGCTTAGGTGCAAACAGTCGCACCCGGGTCCTGATCGAATCGAACGATGGGTCGGAAATTTGGGGAACGGTTGGCGTCAGTGACAATATTATCGATGCCTCGTGGGGGGCTTTAAGCGATGCCGTTAACTATAAGCTGCTGCAGTCTGGAGCGTAAGCTTATCGAGGCCAGAAGCTAACACAATTGGCAGATTATCGGGATTATCTCTGATTTTCGCTCGCGGAACGCTCCTTTGCCTTACACCTTTTCCCCGTGCCATTTCGTCTACCTAATTCCCGAATCAATTGGACCAATAGTTCGTTCCTTATCGGAACCGCTTTGATCACGGTCACCGCTGTGCCGGTTTACCTCTGGCAGGTCGGTATAGACTGGTTCCAAGCGTCGATGTTTTTGGTCTTCTTCATCGCGGCTGGTTTGAGCATCACGCTCGGCTATCACCGCTTGTTTTCGCACAAGGCGTTTCAAGCCAAGTGGCCGGTTAAATTGCTCACGTTGATTTTTGGTGCATCTGCGTTTGAGAACCATGCGTTGGCCTGGTGCTCCGACCACCGCCGTCATCACAAACACACGGACCATGACGACGATCCCTATGACATCACCAAAGGGTTTTGGTATGCTCACATCGGATGGATCTTATTCAGCGTGGATCCTGAGCCGCCGATGGATAATGTCGCCGACCTCCGGAAAGACAAAATGGTGATGTGGCAGGCCAACAATTACCTCCTGATTGCCGTGACCGCTGGATTCATCGTTCCGGCAGCGTTGGGTTATCTGCACTCAGGTTGGATGGGGGCCTTGGGCGGGTTCCTGCTGGCGGGAGTTGCCCGCGTGACCGCGGTGCAGCACATGACTTTTTTCATCAACTCGCTCTGCCACACCATCGGTAATCGCCCTTACTCCGAACGCTGCACGGCTCGCGACAGCTGGATCATGGCCCTCTTCACTTTCGGTGAAGGATACCACAACTATCACCATGAGTTTCAGCATGACTACCGCAATGGCGTGCGCTGGTGGCAGTGGGATCCGACCAAGTGGACCATCTGGACCCTCGAAAAATGCGGTCTAGTGCACGGCCTTCGCCGGGTGGGCGAAGAGAAGATGCTAATGGCGCAACTCACCGAGGTGAACCGTCGGGTGCAGGATCGTTTGAAAAATTCCACCGTCGCGATGGAGCAGAGAAGCCAAGAACTGCTAGCCAGAACCGCGGTTCGTTTGGAAGAGTTGACTGACCGTTGGTCGACTTTGAAGGAACACTATTTGGCCAGAGCTGAGGCGTTAAAGCACGGCTACGCGGAGAAGACCGAAGAAAACTGGCAAGAAGCCTGCCGGGCCATCGAGGAAATCCGCCGCGAAGTGCGGGAAGCCTTCGCCCTGCTCGAACGTTTGCCCGCGGCAGCCTGAAGATAGAACCCTTTTTCCCCGGAGCCGCGTTTTAGGTGATCCATGTCCGCCCCCCACCTGATCCGCCCAGTATCG
>CAXBOL010000879.1:0-2451 GCA_963977295.1 uncultured Opitutaceae bacterium | reverse complement strand
GAGCGACACTTTGTGGTGCTTAATCTGGGATTGAGCAGTGAAACGGTTTCCGGACGGTCGGAGGAGGGCCACGCGGGAGGACGCTTTCCCCGACCAGATTTACACGAACGATTGGATCGGATTTTGAAGCAGTTGAAGCCCGATCTGGTGATTGCGTGTTACGGCATGAATGACGGGATTTATCATCCCTTGGATGCCGGTCGTTTCGCCGCGTTTCAAGATGGAGTAAGACGCCTGCGCGAAAAAGTAATCGGGGCGGGTGCCGACATCATCCATCTCACGCCGCCAGTGTTTGATCCGCAACCGATCGCAACCAAGGTGTTGCCAGCGGGCCGAGATCACTACCCCACCCCTTTTGCGGGCTACAATGGGGTGTTGGATATCTACGCGAAATGGTAACCAAAAGACGTCATACCTTGACTCTTGACAAACGACGATCTAAGGGTAACCAAAAGACGTCATACCTTGACTCTTGACAAACGACGATCTAAGGACGTCAAGCGGGCTGAAGGGGTCCGGCTTGGGCCGGGACCGGAAAAGGGATCATTCCGTATTTCTTTGAATTGACCGGAACGCAAGATCCAGGGTCTTCCGAAGATTTCTAAAGGGCGAGGAGGCAGAAGAGTGGAAGAGGAATTGAAGTGAAGCGAGGGATGGCCCTAGCTGCGTCAATGACGATGATAACTAGCCCCAATGGAATCGGTCGGCGCGCCTGGCTGGGACTGACGCTGGGGGTGTTAATGTTATCTGCGCTGGGGGTTCGCGGGCAGTTGCCGACGGCGGAGAGGATTCTTTTTCTGGGCGACAGTATCACCTACCAAGGCACCTATGTGACCATCATCGAGGCGGCGCTGATTGCCCAGTATCCGGAGCGACACTTTGTGGTGCTTAATCTGGGATTGAGCAGTGAAACGGTTTCCGGACTGTCGGAGGAGGGCCACGCGGGAGGACGCTTTCCCCGACCAGATTTGCACGAACGATTGGATCGGATTTTGACGCAGTCGAAGCCCGAACTGGTGATTGCGTGTTACGGGATGAACGACGGGATTTATCATCCCTTCGATGCCGGTCGATTCGCATCGTTCCAACATGGAGTGAGACGCCTGCGCGAAAAAGTGATCGGGTCGGGCGCCGACATCATCCATCTCACGCCTCCAGTGTTTGATCCGCAACCGATCGCAACCAAAGTGTTGCCGGCACGCCGAGACCACTACCCCGCCCCGTTTGCCGGCTACAATGGGGTGTTGGATATCTACGCGAAATGGCTTTCCGATCAGTCCAAGGAGGCGGGCTGGGTCGTTTGGGATCTGCACGGAGAGATGAATCGAGCCCTGGCCGTCGCCCGCGCCAGCGATCCCACGTTCACCTTCGCCCGCGATGGAGTGCATCCGAATGCAGCGGGGCACCTGGTCATGGCAGGACCTATTTTACGGCAATGGGGACTGAAAACCACGACCGCAGGGTGGCCCCTGCATCCCCGGGGCGAAGAGATCTTCAAACTTGTGCAACAGAAACAAGAAACGTTGCGCGATTCCTGGCTGAGCACGGTGGGACACCAGCGCCCGGGGGTAGCCGTCGGTCTTC
Source organism: uncultured Opitutaceae bacterium (assembly GCA_963977295.1). Taxonomy (GTDB): domain Bacteria; phylum Verrucomicrobiota; class Verrucomicrobiia; order Opitutales; family Opitutaceae; genus Actomonas. Next base: position 867 of record CAXBOL010000879.1, on the reverse strand, counting down.
CCTTTCCCAAAGCCGAAGCCATGGCCGCAGTTTGGGATACGCAGGCCAGAGCCCTAGCCGCGAGACCCTAAACCCAACAGAAGGGGCGAGCCCGAGGAGCTCGGCTTTGCCGTTTGGAGTATCTAGCTCTCTAACCACCTCTTGGAGTTGGTAAAATCCTATCTTAATCCTCAGACATCCTGATCCGGGAGGAAGTTCGATGACCTCAAGGGATGGTAAAACAGGGTCAGTGCGGTGCCGGGGTAGAGCGTTTCGGTCTGGTTGAGTTCGGCGCATAGATGTTCGATCACCTTGTCGTGCGCGGGGTTGCTCTGGCCGTGCAGTTCGATGGTGAGCCGTTTGGCGATGGGGTCGGGACGCAAGTTGACCGTGGTGTGCATTAGACCCCTGACCAAGCTGCGGGCGTCGTCGTGACGTTTGAGCCGCTCGCGCACCGTGGCTACCAGGGCGCTCTCGGCGCGGTAGGCGATGAGCTTGATGGTGTCGGTCAGTTGCTTGCGCCCGGGGGCGAGTTGACGGACGCGATCCGCCTCGGGCAAGTCGGCCAGGGTGATGTGCTTGGGCTTGCTTTTGCGCTGCACTTTGAGATCGACGATTTCCTTTTCGAGTTCCTGCACGGCGGCGAGCAGCTCGCCCTTGCGTTGCTCGTAGCGGGCGATCTGTTGATGACTCTGCTCGTAAGCGTGCAACTTGGACGTGGTGACAAGGGGCACCGGGGGTGGTATTCTTCGGGGCATGAGCTCCGAGTTGCCCTTGCCGTCGTCGTTTCCTTCCCATGCCAACCGCGTTTCGCGCTCGCCGAGTGGTCGGCGGCGTTGGAGCACGGTGCATAAGAAACCTAAAGACGTCATACCTTGACTCCTGACA
>CAXBOL010000878.1:0-2455 GCA_963977295.1 uncultured Opitutaceae bacterium | reverse complement strand
CGTGGAGGTGCCAGTCGATCAAGTCGAACTCGATGAAACTGTTTCGGCGAAATCGGGCATGAGTATACCGCTCGATGGGGAGGTGCTCGCAGGCGAGTCTACCGTCAACCAAGCCCCGATCACCGGCGAATCCGTGCCGGTGGATAAAAAGCCCGGCGACGTCGTGTTCGCTGGCACCATCAATGGGGCGGGCTCCCTAGAGATCAAAGTCACAAAGGTCGCCGGCGACGCTTGCCCGCATTATCCGCTTGGTCGAGGAGGCGCAGGAACAGCAGGCCCCAACCCAGCGTTTTGTGGATATCTTTGCCCGCTATTATACGCCGGCTGTCACGGTTCTAGCTCTACTCATTTTTCTCATTCCGCCGCTTTTGATGGATGGGGATTGGAGCACCTGGCTCTATCGATCCTGTGTGCTTCTCATTATCGCGTGTCCTTGTGCATTGGTGATTTCCACGCCCGTAAGTATTGTCGCCGGGTTGACGGCGCTCGCCCGTCGTGGCGTGCTGGTCAAAGGTGGCGCACACCTCGAAACTATCGGTCGGCTCAAGGGTCTGGCCTTGGACAAAACCGGCACTATCACCGAAGGAAAACCCAAGGTGATCGGCGTAGAAACGCTCGGAACGTCAACCGAAGCGGATGTGCTGCGGATTGCGGCTGCGATCGATGATCATTCTGCTCATCCGTTGGCTAAAGCGGTCGTGGCGCAAGCTAGGGAGCGGAAAATCGAATTTAATCGCGCGGAAAACTACCAAGCGCGCAGCGGTCGCGGAGCTGAAGGCTTCGTGGAGGGTCACACCTATTTTGTGGGTAACCATCGCTTCACGCATGAATTGGGCATCTGTTCGGAAGATGTCGAAAATCGACTAGCCGCGATTGAGGAGAAGGGGCAATCGGTCGTGGTAGTTGGGCATTGTCCCCATGACGACTGCAAAGGCGAGGTATTGGGCATCATTGCGATTGGCGACACCCTGCGGCCCAATGCGAAGGCCGCGATTGCGGCATTGCACGCGGCGGGGGTGGAAGAAGTCGTTATGCTAAGCGGCGACAATCAACGCACGGCAGACTTTATCGCCCGACAAGTCGGCATCGATCAGGCGCGAGGCGATCTCTTGCCGGACCAAAAAGTAGAGGCAGTAAAGGCACTACGAGAAAAGCTCGGAGTGGTGGGTATGGTGGGTGACGGCGTTAATGATGCTCCCGCCATGGCGACGGCGAACGTTGGTATCGCGATGGGGGCGGCGGGAACGGATGCCGCCATCGAAACCGCCGATATTGCCCTGATGCAAGACGACCTCGGGAAAATTGCTGAGACGATCCGTCTGGGTAAACGCACGCTCCGCATCATCCACTTCAACATCGCCTTCGCCCTCTCCTTAAAAGCGCTGTTTCTGGTGCTCACATTGATCGGTTATGCCAGCCTATGGTTCGCAATTTTGGCAGATACAGGAGCCACGTTACTGGTGATCGCGAATTCGCTCAGACTTCTCGCCAACCCTAAGTCAGTCCGAAATGAAGATGTCGGCTAAAAAGCGGTCATCGAAGCGAACCGCGAAATCTCGGCGTCAAGTCCATTGGGAAATTCTGGTTCTTCCTTGGGTCATGTCACTCGCGGGATTGGTGGGGGTTGGGATCGAAGTCTACTTGCGCGTAAACAATTTCATTTGGCCGTTGGGCGCCGCATTTCTGGGAAGCATAGCCGGAGTCATTTGCGATACAGCGCTTTACTTCTACCGAAAGCAGAGTTGGAAAGAGATAATAATACCGTTTCCCGATGAAGATTAATGGTTTATTGGGATAGCTGTGAGAGTGATACTACCGGAAGTATTGCGTGCAATCGGCAAGCCACTTGAAGAAGACGTGTGCGCAGAGCCCGACCACAAGTCACTGGCCCGAATCTGCGGACCACTGATATTCAAACCACTATTCTTCCAAACGGAAGGAATTCGACTGCCACATGAGGTGATCGGCCGGAAAATATCAATAAAAGTGAGGGATGGAGGCGGGAGGGACGTTCAGTAGACTGAATGACACAACATGCGTGTCGTCGCTAACAACAGAGTCTCAATCTTAGACTCCTCCACCGCTAAACAATACGAGTCGATCCATGAACAAGAAAACCAAGACCTCATCTCCCAGATCCATCGCTGGCCGTAAAGCCGCCACTCGCCGCAAGGCGACCGCCAACCGTAAGACCACCCTCTCGTGCGTCGCGCCTGACGCCCGGTCGGTATTCGTGGCCGGCACATTCAACGGCTGGACGCCCGATGAAATCCCGCTCCAGCGCGACGAGGCTGGGCAGTGGAGCACCGTGCTGGATCTGCCACCAGATCACTACGAGTTCAAGTTCATCGTGGACGGCCAATGGTGCTGCGAGCCAGGCTGCGAAGACAAACATCGTAGCTGCCCGAATTGCGTGCCGAATGAACATGGAACCATGAACCGGGTGATTGAGGTG
>CAXBOL010000877.1:0-2456 GCA_963977295.1 uncultured Opitutaceae bacterium | reverse complement strand
GCGCCCAACGGGCCGCCTTGGACACTCTGAAAATCCTCAACCAGCAAACCCTGGACCAACTCGCCGACCCGGAAACCGCGGCGCGTATCCAAGCCTACGAGACGGCCTATCAACTGCAAAGCAGTGCGCCGGAGTTGATGGATCTCAGTCAGGAGTCCGCCGCGACGCTCGACGCGTATGCGATCAAGGACCCCAGGGAGTCTAACTTCGCTCGAAATTGTTTACTCGGACGACGAATGCTCGAACGCGGGGTGCGTTTTGTGCAGCTTTTCCACGAGGCTTGGGATCAACACGGAGGTCTCGATCAGGGCCTGACCAACAATTGCCGGGACACCGATCAACCCGTGGCTGCGCTCCTGCAGGATTTGAAGGATCGCGACATGCTGAAAGACACCCTGGTGATATGGGGCGGCGAATTTGGTCGCACGCCCATGGCCCAAGGCAAGGAGCGCAATGGCCGCGATCACCACAATCGCGCGTTTACCATGTGGATGGCCGGCGGAGGAGTCAAAGCAGGTTACACTCACGGAGCCACCGACGACTTCGGCTTCGATGTCGTGGCGGACCCGGTTCACGTGCACGATTTGAACGCCACGATTCTGCATACGCTCGGCTTCGATCACGAACGCTTGACCTATCGATTCCAAGGTCGCGACTTCCGCCTGACCGACGTGCATGGGCATGTCGTGAAGGATCTCCTCGCTTAGCTTCTCTAGAATGACGTCAGAAAACTCCGGCTTTTGTCGCCCCCCTCAATTCTGCAGTTCTGCCTTGTTTCGACCTGAAAAATCCGTTCCCCATGCTGCTTTTTAAACCGCTTCGATTTTTTGTATTTGCTCTGCTCGTCGCAGGTCTTGCCGCCGCTCATGCCGAAGAATTGATTACGATTCGCAACGGAGAACTAACCGTCTCCTTCCGGTCGGAAGGCGCGGAATTGCAGCACATCCAGCATCGCCCGACCGGAACCGAATACCTCTGGCAAGGGGATCCTGCCTTCTGGGCCGCGCGTTCGCCCAACATGTTTCCCGTCAATGTGCGCTTTAAGGACGATCGCTTCACGTATCAAGGAACCGCTTACGAGATGCCATTTCTCGGACTCGCCGTAACCGCTCAATTCCGGCCGGAGTTTACGGCCAACGATGACTCGCGGGTAAACCTCGTCTTCGAGTCTTCGCCGGAAACCCTGCTGCACTACCCGTTTCCCTTTCGCTTGGAGATCTTCGCCGAATTGGAGGCCTTGACCTTCTCACAAACCTACACCGTCACCAATACCGGCACAGCCCCGCTTTACTTCGCGCTGGGGGGGCATCCGGGGTTGCGCACTCCGCTCGACCACGGGCGTGAACGTGGCGACTACGAAATTCTGTTTTCCCAACCTCTGACTACTGATCGTGAAATTATTGATGGCGGGCTGAAGACCGGGAGGCGCGTTTCTTTTCTCGACCACGAAGATCGATTGGCGCTCGACGATCCCCGGGTGCCCGACAGCGGCATGTTTTTGGAGAATCATCCCTCCCGCCGGATCGGTCTGGCCCTGAGAGGCCACAAGCCCTACGTGACGGTCGATTTAGGTGACTTTCCCAACACCAACATGTGGAGCCCAACGGGCATGCCTTACGTCTGCATCGAACCCATGGTGGCACATCACGACCTGCTCGAAACCGCGGACGCTATCGAAGAAAAAAGCTACCTGATCACGTTGTCCCCCGGGGAATCGCGTCGCTACCGCTATGCGATCACTATCAACCCCATCGAGGGTCAGCGAGCCCTGCTCCCGTGATCAAAACGCGTTGCCGTCTGGAGAAGCGGATGGGCAGAGGCTGCAGTTTATCCGGCGTTATTCGACTCTGACCGAATCGGTCCCGACTTTCGCAAACACAATGAAGTGCTGCCAAGGGAGCTCACCGCTCACCGTCTTTACCCACCGTAACGGATGCGGCTCCATCTCTTTTTTAACCTGCGCCTCTGTCATCTTGTGGTGCCACTTGATCGGCACATTATTGTCTTCGGCCCGGTATTCCACAAACACCATCCGTCCCCCTGGCTTTAGAGCGTCACACATCGATTGGATCATCTCATACGGATGCGAAAACTCGTGATACACATCGACCGTCATCACGAGATCAACCGAGTTTGACGGAAGTTCTGCGCTGTCGATTTTGCCTAAAACCATGACGACGTTGTCCACCCCTTCCCCGGCCAATTTGGTCGCCAAAATATCAAGCATTTCCGGTTGAATATCCACCGCGTAAACTCGGCCGGAAGGGCCCACGGCTTTGGCCATGCGACGCGTGTGGTAACCGGAGCCCGCCCCGATATCGGCCACCACGTCGCCAGGTTTAAGATCCAATAGTTTCATCAGTAAACGGGGCTGTTCTTCCCGTTCTCGTTCCGGACGCTCCAACCAGCCTGCTCCTTGGTGACCCATGACGTGGGCAATCTCACGTCCCATGTAG